>DASXOU010000306.1:0-3473 GCA_036494045.1 Polyangia bacterium
GCTCATCGGCAAGCGCACCACCGACGTCAAGAACGCCAACGACCGATACTCGAATATCGAAACCAATTATATCCTGCAGCGATTGGAAGCATTTCACGGCGTGGCCATCTTGACCTCGAACCTCGAGTCGTCGATCGATCCAGCGCTCTCGCGCCGCCTCTCCTTCGAGCTGCGCTTTCCCTTTCCCGACGAAGAGCAGCGCGCCGAGATCTGGCGCCGCATGCTCCCGGTCGAGCTGCCCGTCACCGGCGACATCGACTTCGCCGCGCTGGCGACGCGCTTCGAGCTCGCCGG
Source organism: Polyangia bacterium (assembly GCA_036494045.1). Taxonomy (GTDB): domain Bacteria; phylum Myxococcota_A; class Polyangia; order Palsa-1104; family Palsa-1104; genus JAQBQH01. The sequence goes on from DASXOU010000306.1 coordinate 295, forward strand.
CGGCCACATCCGCAACATCGTCCTGCGCGCCGCCTATCTCGCCGCCAGCGACGGGTCGGAGGCGCTGTCGATGGCGCATCTTCTGCGCGCCGCCGAGTACGAGTACCGCGATCACGGCATGCTGATCGCCCGCGGCCGCCTGTCGAAATAACGTTCACGACATGGCGGCTTCGTAAGCCGATGTTCACCGCCATGCAGCTCTACGTGCCGATGTCGACGGCGATGCTTCGCCTGTTGTGGCTGGTGCAGATCGGCAAGGGCGTCTTCTCGCTACAGTGGCCGCTGCAGCTCTCGCGCGACGAGCGGGTCGAGCTCGTCCTCGGCGTCGGCGGCGAGCGCGTCACGCTGCCGGCGCGCGTTCGCTCGTGCACGCCGGGCGGCGGCGCCTACCAGGTCGAGCTCAGCCTCGATCCGCTGCCGGACGCGACGCGCGCGGCCATCGAGAGCGTCGCCGTCTACTGATCGCCAGTCGCTACTGGCGCACGCAATCGGCGAAGGGGATGCGCGCGCCGCCGTCGACCATCACGAAGTCGGTCACCTGCAGCGCGCTCAGATCGTTCCCCGACAACACGCCCGTCCACTTGTGCGTCGTGTACTTGTCGCTCGTCGCCGTGAGCGCGACGTTGCCGCCGTCGGACAGGATCATCCCGTACTTCATGAGCGCGCGCGCCACCACCTTGGCGCCCGTCGACGGCAAGCTCGACACCGGATAATCGGGACGCAGGCGCAAGCGCGCGCCGTAGGGCGGCGAGTTCGGCGCCGTCGTCGACGCGTCGGCGTTGGTCAGGTGCGTCGCCGGATGCACGTAGCTGCCCTTGCCGATGCGATCGTTGGGCAGGATGAAGCGGATCGCGTGATTGATGGCGCCGGCCGCGACCTCGTCGGCGTCGAAGAGCAGCGCCGTCATGGGAAAGCCGCCGGCATCGGCCGAGGTGCAGCCTTCGCCGCGGCCATGCGGCACGTAGTCCTTCGTCAGATCCCACACCGCGAGGCAGCCGCCGTTGAAGGTGCCGCCGGTGATGTTGGCGCGCCACATCTCGTAGACCTTCTTTTGCGTGTCGTGGATGACGAGGAGGTGGCAGTCGCCGTCCATGGTGCAGGCGTAGCCGTCTTCGCCTTCGAGCGAGCCGCCCGTCGGCACCGGCATCGCAACGTCGTCGCAGTCGGGCGAGTAGAAGTCGCTGGTGGGCGTGAACGACATCATCGGCGTGGAGGCGTTGGCGTGCTGCACGGTGATGCTGAAGTCGATCTGCATCTTGCCGTTGCCCCAGCCGCCCTTCGACTGCAAGGCGGCGATGGCCAGGTCCGACTGCGAATCTTTGGGCGCGTTGGTGATGTCGGTGTACCACGGCGCCGTCGACGGGAAGAGCCCGCTGCCGGGCGCTCCCGGCGCGGTCGTCGCGAGGTCGGGGGCGGAGGAGCCGGCGCCGAGATCCGTGTCGGGCGGACCGGCGACGCCGAGGTCGCCGTCGCTGCCGTTGCCGCCCGAGCCGGGATTGTCGGCCTTGCCGAGATCGGCGCCGCCGCGTCCATCGTTCGAGCCTGCGTGACAGCCAAGGAGCAGCAGCGAAACGGTCAATAAGGCGCGGGTCATGCGCTTCTGCATTGCGACGCGGATGCCATCGTCACATGCGCAGTAAACCGCCGAGATTGCTCGCGCGCGCCGACGACCCGCGAGGTCCGACCACCACACCTGTTGTCGTCGAGCTACACGAGTGGCGCGCCCACGAAGGCCGCTGGCGCACCGACGAGGTCGCTACGGATTGGGCGCCTGAATGCGGATGCCGAGCTTGCCCTTGTGCTTGTTCTCTTTCATGAGCTGGTGCGCAAGTGGCGTGTCGACGAAGTCGAACACCTGATCGAGCACCGGCTTGATCTTGCCGTTCATGACGAGCTCGTTGGCGCGCTCGGCCTGATACGCGTTGGCGAAGTGCGATCCCAGGATCTCCTTCTGCCGCATCCACAGATAGCGCACGTCGAACTCGAGGTTGAAGCCCGAGGTCGCGCCGCAGATGACGATCTTGCCGAAGCGCTTGCACAAGAACACCGACGTGGGGAACGTCTCCTGCCCGACGTGCTCGAAGACGACGTCGGGATCCTTGCCGCCGGTGAGCTTGCGCAGCTCGGCGCCGAGGCGCTTGGTTTCGTCCATGCGCTTCTTCGTCTGCTCGGGCGTCTCGTTCGGGTGCCACGCAAACGCGAAGTCCTTGCGGTTGATGACGCCGGTGGCGCCGAGCGACTTCACCATGTCGTACTTGTCCGGCGACGAGACGACGGCGATCGGATTGGCGCCGAGGATCTTGCAGATCTGCAGCGCGAAGATGCCGAGACCGCCGGCCGCGCCCCACACGAGAACGTTGTCGCCCGGCTTGACCTGCGCGCGTCCAACGAGCATGCGATACGCCGTGAAGTAGGTGAGGCCGTACGACGCCGCGTCTTCCCACGACAGCTGCTTCGGCTTTTGCACGAGCTGCTGCGCCTGGACCTTGGTGAACTGCGCGAACGAGCCCCACGAGGTCTCGTAGCCCCAGATCTTCTGCTCCGAGCAGGCCATCGGATCGAGGCCGTTGCACTCGGGGCACTGCCCGCACGATTGGTTGCAGTGGATGACGACCTCGTCGCCCACCTTCCAGCGACGGACCTCCTTGCCCACCTTCCACACGATGCCCGACGCGTCGGAGCCGGCGATGTGGAACGGATCCTTGTGCATCTTGAAGACCGAAACGGGCTTCCCGGCGGCGGCCCACACGCCGTTGAAGTTCACGCCCGCGGCCATGACGAGCACGAGCACGTCGTTGGGCCCGAGCTCGGGCACCGGCACCTCTTCGACCTTCATCGACTGCATCGGATCGCCTTCGCGCTCTTTGCGAATGACGATCGCCTGCATCGTCGACGGCGTTTCGCCGAGCGTCGACGGAACGGTGTGCAGCGGCAACGTCTGGCTCATCAATGTCTCCCCTAGTGTCGCCCTTGGGTATGCGCATGCCCGTGATCGCTCACGAGCTCGATCAGAATGCCGTCGGCGGCTTTGGGATGCAGAAAGCCGACTTGATGCCCGCGGGCGCCGGCGCGCGGCACTTTGTCGATGAGCGGAACGCCGCGCGCGTCGAGCTCGCGCAGCGCCCCGGCGAGATCGTCGACGCCGAACGCGATGTGATGCAGCCCCGAGCGCCCTTTGT
>DASXOU010000307.1:0-1853 GCA_036494045.1 Polyangia bacterium
CACCAGCCGCGCCCGGACGATCCGCTGGGCGCGCTCGCCGCCGTCGGCGGCCTCGAGATCGCCGCGATGGCCGGCTTCATGCTCGCCGGCGCCGCGCGCAGAGTGCCCGTCGTCGTCGACGGCTTCATCGCCGGCGCCGCCGCGCTCGTCGCCGTGCGGCTCGAGCCGCGCGTGCGCGACTATCTACTCTTGTCGCATCGCTCGGCCGAACGCGGCGCCGGCGCGCTCGCCGCCGCACTCGCGCTCGCGCCGCTCGTCGATCTCGGCCTGCGCCTCGGCGAAGGCACCGGCGCCATCCTCGCCGCCGAGCTGGTGCGCCACGCGGTGCGCCTCTTTACCGGCATGGCGACGTTCTCGACCGCCGGCGTCGCCGATCGCGCGCGCCGTTAGGTGTTACTTCTTGACGCGTGCGATGAACTGCTTGAGCGTCTCGCGCTTGGTGTCGTCCATTTCGACGTAGCGGATGCCCATGTCCATCGGCGGCTCGCGATTGGCCCAGACGACCTCGCCGCGCAGCGACACCGACGTCGAGAGCTCGGGAAAATTGATCACCAGATCGACGAAGCTGCCCACTTCTTCGATGCTGGGCGTGGTGATGCAGATGCCGCCGAGCGAGATGTTCTGGATGCGGTGATAGAGCAACACCTCGCTGCCGGTGTAGTCGACGTACGCGCTGACCTCGTACCGCGGGAACTCACGCGCGCGTCGATCGGCGTCGGTCATGGCCCCTCCGTGCTGGGGCTTATACCATGAAACTTTTGCCGAAAACACTCGGACATGGAATAAGAAGAGCGAATCGGCGTTCGATAGGGTGGAAGGAGTACGCATGAATCGGCTGGTCTTGACGCTCGTGGCGGCGCTCGCTTGTGGTGCCGGCGGCTGCGCGACGGTAAATACGATCCCGGGCACCAAGGTGGCCGACACCAAGCCCAACCGCGAGATCCTGAACGTGTGCGAGCGCTATCGCCACGCGATGGAGGATCGCGACGCGACGACGCTGCTCGCGCTGGCGCACCCGAACTACTACGAGGACTCGGGCACGCCGGGCGGACAGGACGACTACGGCTACGACGGCCTGAAGGACGTCTTGCAGAAGCGGATGTCGGCGTTGAAGACGCTGCGCTACAACATTCAGTATCGCGCGATCGAGATCCGCGGGCACCACGCGCAGGTCGACATCCGCTACGACGCCAGCTACCAGATCGCGACGGAGATGGGCGATCGCTGGGAGCGCAAGATGAACGACAAGCGCATCGAGCTGGAGAACGACGGCCGCCGCTGGCTCATCATCGGCGGGATGTAGGCGCGGCGGGCTACGCGGCGGCGGCGAGGACCGAGAGCGGGACGATGATCTTGCGGCGCGTAGGGACGTCGTCGCGGAACTCGGCGGCGGCGGCGGCCCAGCGGCACTTTTCGCAGAAGCGGCCCGAGACCAAGGCGACGTTGGCGCTGAGGACGCGGCGGCAGTTGGCGCAGGCGTGATGGCTCATGCTCTACCCATCGGCGCCCGCCGCCGCGACTTGAGGGCAAATCGTCGCGCCCGTGACTGCGACCGCACATGACGCCCGTGCTCACGGCGACGAAGTAGCTGTCGTCGGCGGGCAGCGGTTTTCGCGCGCGGCCGCGTCGTTGAAGGCGTCGATGGCGCGCGCACGCACGCGGCGGGCGCGATTGTCGAGCACCATCCCGCTGGCGATGAGCCCGATGCCGGTCGCGAGCGGCGCCAGCATCGACAGCGGCTGCAGACCGGCGTGCGGATCGACGCCGGCCCACACGATGGTGGCGACGAGCGAGGCGTGCGCGAGCGCCATGCCGCCGATAGCGAGCGCGAGCACGGCCCGACGGCCGACGAG
>DASXOU010000308.1:0-5100 GCA_036494045.1 Polyangia bacterium
GGCGAGGTCGACCTCGCCGATTTCCGCGACTTCGACATGCCGCTCTACGACTACGACCTGCAGACGGCGCAGGGCCTGCCGCCCGGCGCCGAGGCGATGCGCAAGCGGATCGAAGCGGCCGCGGCGATGGTCATCGCCAGCCCCGAGTACAACTACTCGATCGCGGGGATCCTGAAGAACGCGATCGATTGGGTCTCGCGCGCGCGGCCGATGCCGTGGCGCGGGCGCAGCATCTATCTCGTGTCGGCCTCGCCGGGCGCGATCGGCGGCATTCGCGGGTTGTGGCAGACGCGCATTCCGCTCGAGGGTTGCGGCGCGCTCGTCTTCCCCGACATGTTCGCTCTCGCGCACGCGGAAAAGGCGTTCGCCGCCGATGGCACGCTCGCGGACGCGACCACGCGCGAACGATTGCATAAGCAGTTGCTCGGCTTCTATCGGCTCGCCGAAGCGGTCGCGCCGCTGTGCTGCGGCGAAGAGGGCGAGCGCAAGCGCGAGATCACGCGCGCGCTCGAGGACGAGTCGCGCATCCAGCCGCCGGCGACGGGAGCGGCGCGATGAGCTCGTTGCCCGATCGCGAGCCGGCCTGCGCGCCGGACGACGCGGCGGCGGTGAGCCTGGTGATCGAAGGACGGCCACGCGATCTCGGCGGCTTCTCGGTGCGGCGCCTCTTGCCGGCCAAGGAGCGGCGCCTGGTCGGGCCCTTCATCTTCTTCGATCATATGGGGCCGAACGTGTTTCCGCCCGGGCACGGCATCGACGTGCGGCCGCATCCGCACATCGCGCTGGCGACGGTGACGTATCTGTTCGAAGGCGCGATCATGCATCGCGACAGCCTCGGCTCGGCGCAGCCGATCGAGCCCGGCGCGGTCAACTGGATGATGGCCGGCCACGGCATCGTGCACTCGGAGCGCACGCCGCCCGACGCGCGCGCGCACGGCGGGCCGCTCGACGGCATCCAAGCGTGGGTGGCGCTGCCGACGGCGCGCGAGGAAGATCCGCCGCGCTTCGAGCATCACCCCGCCGCCGCCCTTCCCGAGATCGTGCGCGACGGCGCGCGGCTGCGCGTTCTGGCGGGCAGCGCGTTCGGCGCCACGTCGCCGGTGGGCGTCGCCTCGCCGACGCTGTATGTCGACGCGCGCCTCGACGCCGGCGCCGCGCTCGCGCTGCCCGACGAGCACGAGGAGCGCGCGCTCTATGTCGCCGGCGGCGCGGTCGCGCTCGACGGCCGGCGCTACGGCGAGGGGCACATGTTGATCTTGCGGCCGGGCGCGCGCGTCCGCGTCGCGGCCGACGGCGGCGCGGCGCGCCTCATGCTCCTCGGCGGCGCGCCGCTCGACGGCGAGCGCCACATCTATTGGAACTTCGTCGCCTCGACGCGCGCGCGCATCGAAGCGGCCAAGGACGATTGGCGCGAGCGCCGCTTTCCCACGGTGCCGGGCGACGAGCACGAGCGCATTCCGCTGCCTGATTGACCCATGCTACGGTGCGCGCATGCGAAAACTTGCCGCCGCATTCGTGCTCCTCGTTGCGCCCGTCGCCGTCGCTCAGCCGAAGGGTCCGCCCAAGATGGATCCGGCCAATCCGATCTCGTCGTCGCTGAAGATCGGCTTCGAGCGGGTCAAAGGCTTCATCCTCGCCGCCGCCGACGAGATGCCGCCGGCCGATTACGCGTTCAAGCCGACGCCCGACGTGCGCAGCTTCGGGCAATTGATCGGCCACGTCGCCGACGCGTCGTACATGTTCTGCGGCGCGGCCAAGAAGGAGACGTCGAAGCCGGCGGTGGCGGGCACGATCGAGAAGACGATGACCTCGAAGGACGCGCTCAAAAAAGCGCTCGCCGACGCCTTCGCCTACTGCGACGCGGTCTACGCGTCGACGACGGACGCGTCGCTGCAGTCGTCCATCGATCTGTTCAAGATGAAGATGATCAAGTTCAACGCGCTCGACGTGAACGTCGCGCACGACAACGAGCACTACGGCAACATCGTCACCTACCTGCGCATCAAGAAGCTGGTCCCGCCGTCGTCGTCGAAGATGTAGCTATTCGTCGTCGCTATGATGCGGGCGGTGGCGGCGGCGTAGAAAGCCGCGCGCCAGGCCGGGCGCGCTCGTCGCCGAGACGCGCAGCTCCGAGCCCTTCGGCGAGATGCGCAGCGGCCACAGCGCGACCAGCGGCTCGGGATCGAGATAGCGGCCGTCCATGCCCGACGGATCCTGCACCTCGATCGTAAAGTGCAAGTGCGGCTCGGAGTGCTTGACGCCGGTGAGCCCGACGTAGCCGATGACGTCGCCCGCTCTGACGGTGACGCCGGCGGCGATGCGCGAGGGAATCTGCGACAGGTGAAAGTATTGCGTTGCGATCGTTCCGTTGCGGTGCGTGAGCCGGACGAAGCGGCCGCCGTGATCGGGGTTGACCGCGCGCTGCACGAACTCGACGACGCCGTCGTGGACCGCGTAGACCGGCTCGCCGTAGGCACCGGCGAGATCGACGCCGCAGTGGCCGCCGCGGCACTCCGACGGGCGATCGCCGGTGCGCTCGGCGCCGAAGAGGCGGCTGTCGCGCTCGGGCATGCGCCGCTGCGGGCCCGCGAGCGGATGGATCCAGGCGTCGCCGCCGACGGCGTTGAGCGTCGGCACGTCGGCCTTGACGACGGGCGGCTCGGGCGTCGGGCGCGAGGCGGCGACGACGGCGACGGGCAGCGCCGCGCGATCCTCGCGATAAAGGCGCCACGCCAACACGATACCGAGGAGGCCGAGCGCGACGACGGCGATGCGCGGCCAGCGCTCGGGCCCACGCGGCTCGATGCCGAGCGGGCGCTGCCAGCCCGATGCCGACGGCGAAGGCTGCGATGGCGGCTGCGACTCCTCGGCGAACGGGCTCTCGAACGCTAGCCGGCGGCGCGAGGCGGAGCGGCGCGCCTTGGCCGCCTTGGCCGGGGAATCGTGGCCGACGCGCGCCGACACCACCGACGGCGGCGGCGCGAACGTCGGCAGCGGCGGCTCATAGACCGGCACCGGCGGCAGCGGCTCCGGCGTGGGCAACGGCCGCATCGCCGGCTCGGGCGGCGGCAGCGACGGCGACGAGTAGATCACGCGCGGCGACGGCGGGAAGACCACGTGCGGCGGCGTTGTCGGCGGCGGCTCGTAGGTCGCGCGCAGCGGCGGAGGCGGCTGCGTCTTTCGCGGCGGCGGCTCGTAGACGAGCACGGCGCGCTCGCGCGTCGCGTGGATCGGCTGCGCGGCGGCAACGGCCGAGGCGGCGGCTCTCGGCGCGGCGGCTCTCGGCGCCGCCGCTCTCGGGGCTGCGGCCCTCGGCGCCGCGGCTCTCGGCGCTGCGGGTTTCGCTTGCGCTTGCGCAGCGACGGGCCGCGCCGCCGGTTTTGCCGGCGCAGCGACGGGCCGCGCGGCATGCGGCTTGGGCGCTACCGGCTTCAGCGCCGGCAACGGCAAGGACGGCACGGCGACACCGAGATCCTGCAGCAGCTCGCGCGCCGCCGCCGACATCGGATCGATCCGCAGGCACTCCTCGAGCTCGGCCACGCCTTTGGCGCCCGCGCCGTCCGCCAGGAACGCGCGCGCCAGCCACAGCCGCAGCGTCACGCACCTCGGCGACGCCGCCAGCTCCTGCTGGCAGAAATGGATCGCCTCCCGATAGCGCTCGGCGGCAATCAACTGCTCGGCTCTCGCGAACGTCCCCGTCGGACACCTCTCGGCGCAAGAATCCGATTCGTCATCCCCAGCAAGCCGCGGGCCGACGCCCGGGCAGGACGTGCACACGTGATTTCCAATAGCTACGCCGCGCGGCTCGGCGGTTTTCACGCGCAGACTGTAACCCAATCCGCTGCACCTGGGACACGACTCCCCACATTAATGGGGCGAGGCGCGGTAGACGGTCAGGATCGCCTGGACTTGGCGGATGAGCACCTTGGGCACCGTGCGCTCGTCGAGCTTGTCCCAGGCCGCGCGCGCCGCGGCCGCGAAATCGGCTTGCAGCTTGGCGTCCACGGGCAGCGTCGTCGAGCCCTGGCGCGCGAACAGCCCGCCGAGCAGCTCGTCGTCGGCGCGCGCGCCGGCATCGTCGAAGCGCACGACGAACTTCGCCGCCGCGGCGCGGATCGCGCGCTGCTGCTCGAAGGTCAGCCGATCGAACGCGCGCGTCGAGATCACCAGGCATGCCTCGATGTAGTCGGTCGCCAGCGGCAGCACGTAGCGCGCCTCCGTCGACCATTGAAACGCCAGTGCACCGACGGGCGGCGCCGAAAAGCCGTCGACGCGTCCGTCGTCGTAGGCGGCACGCGAATCGGCGAACGACATCGGCACCAGCGTCAGGCCGACGGCGCGGAGCAGGCGAATCTTGACCGCGTCGTCGTTGAGCGACCAGAGCTTCACGCGGCGCAGCTCGTCGAAGCCGTGCACCGGGCGGCGCAGGAACAGGATGCTGCCGCCGATCTGCGCGTTGCCGAGGAAGACCATGCCGGCCTTGCGCATCTCCTCTTCGAGCTGCGGGCGCAGGCGCGATCCGACGTAGCGCAGCTCGTCGCGGTTGTGAAACAGGCCGGGCAGCCGCGTCACCGTCAGAGAAGGCGCCCAGCGCTCGCACTGCCACGAGCCGGCGCCGAGGCCGTCGAGCTGATCGCGCTCGATGCGCTTGCCGGCTTCGAAGTCGTCGCCGGCGATGCCGCCGAAGTACCACTTGAGTGTGACCTCGTCGTTGGTCGTGTTGGCGACGTCGCGGGCAAAGCTTTGCATCTCGCGCGCCCAGACGGTGCCGGTCGGAATGACCGCGGCGAAGCGGAGGACGTGCGTGGTGGGCTCGTCGGCCGACGCCGGCGCGGCGACGAACGAGAGCACGAGGAGGCAAGCAGCGAGCGCGCGCATGGAGCGCAAGATTATAAGACCCGCGGCGGCGCTTGCATTCGTGATGGACCCGATGCTGTCATTGGTTCGATGATCCGAAGAGCCACGCTTCTCGCCGCGATCGCGCTCGCCGGCTGCGGGTCGAACGACCAGCCCGTCGACATGGGGCCGCCCGACATGATGCCACCGACGGCGGCGGAGCTCCTGACCGAGCGGCCGTACGACGTGACCACGATTCCGCCC
>DASXOU010000309.1:0-4963 GCA_036494045.1 Polyangia bacterium
AGCTGCTCTTGGGCCCAGGACATCTGCTCGGCGCCGAGCGACGCGAAGTCGGTGTCGCAGTCGTTCGAGGTCACGTCGAAGGTCGAGCCGCGCTCGCTGTCGACGAGCAAGAACTTCCAGCCGTCATAGTCGACGGCTTGATACGGCGGCTGGCCGAAGAACTCCATGAATAGCGACTCGGAGAAGCTGGGATCGAACGTCTCGGCGCTGTTGGCGGCGCCGCAGTCGACCTCGTAGTCGTGGTTGCCCATGGTCATGTACACCGGCATGTGGAAGCCGGCGAAGAGATCGCGCGCGATCGACCACGCCGTGGGGTTGTCGACGTAGAACGGCGGATCGCGCGAGACGTGCGCGGCGTGGACGACGTCGCCGGTGACGAAGACCGTACTGCGGGCCGATGACGTGCGTGTCGGTGATGAAGACGGCGCGGAAGGTGTCGTGCTTCGACGAACAGCCGAGCGCGAACGCGAGCGTGGCGAGCGCGACCGCGCGGCGCATCAATCTTTCGAGGCGATCGCTTCTTCGACGACGGCGGCGAGATCCTTGCGCACGATCAACAGGAGCGCGCCCGCGATCAGCGCGGCGATCGCGCCGATCAGAAAGAAGTTTGCCTTGGAATCGAACTTGTCCCACTTCGACGCCATCACGCCGGCGATCTTGCCGCCGAGCGACGTGGTCAAGAAGAAGCCGCCCATCATGAGCGCGGTCAATCGGCGCGGCGCCACCTTCGACACCAGCGACAGCCCGACCGGGCTCAGGAACAATTCGCTGACGGTGAAGACGCCGTAGCTCGAGACGATCCACGCCGCCGAAACCTTGTCGTGATAGATGTCCGTCGACAAGCAGGCGGCGACCATCACGAACGACGAGATGCCGCTGATGATGACGCCCCAGCCCATCTTCGCCGGCGTCGACGGCTCCTTGCCGCGTTTGCGCAAGAAGCCGAAGAACCAGACGATGATCGGCGTCAGCACGATGATCCAGAACGGATTCACCGATTGGAAGATCTCCGTCGAGATCAGGCTCAGGCTCTTGCCCGGCGCCGGCCAGCGATCTTTGGGGAGGTTGTGGAAATAGGGATCGATCCCCTTCTCCGTGACCACGGTGCCGTCGGCGTTGAGCTTGGTGCGGAAGTGATCGTCGAGCACCGGCACGACTTGCGGCGAGAGATCGGCGGTCTGCGCCAGGTCGAACGGCTTGAGCACCGGCTGCAGCTTCTCCGGCACTTCGCGATGCGTGTAGTTGTCGGCCCAGAAGGTCAGCGCCGTGATGTTCTGGTTGTAGATGTTCCAAAAGAGAATCGAGACTACGAAGATGATGAGCAGCGTCGCCACGCGCTTGCGATCGAGACCGGTGGCGCGCCACCACAGCGACATGTAGAAGATGGCGATCGGCACGCAGGCGAAGAGGAACGCGTCGTTCGACGGCGTCTCGAGGAGGTAGTGCCCGAGGATCGCGTGCGGCAGGATCCAGCCGATGGCGCCCGCGATGATCGCCGGCAGAAAGACGAAACCCGCGATCTTGGAGAGCGGCAGATCGCCTTCCTTCACCGGCTTGATGATGTCGGCGTGCTCGACGGTCTTCATGCCGCTCAAGAACCAGAGGACGCGGATGATCATGCCGACGCCGGCGGCGGCGAACGCCCAGCCCCAGCCGTAGTGGTTGCGCAAGATCGCGGCGACGAAGTTGCAGACGAAGGCACCGATGTTGATGCCCATGTAGAAGATGTTGTAGGCGGAGTCCTTCTTCGGCTTGAGCTCTTCGGCGTTGTAGACGTTGCCGAGCAGCGTCGAGATGTTGGGCTTGAAGAAGCCGTTGCCGACGATGACCACGCCGAGCGACGCGAACATGAGCGCGTTGCCGCCAGGGATGGCGAGCATGAAGTAGCCGCACGCCATGAGCCCGCCGCCGAGGATGATCGACTTGCGGTAGCCGAGATAGCGATCGGCGATGAGGCCGCCGATGAACGGCGTCAGGTAGACGAGCGCGACGTAGCTGCCGGCGATGTCGGCGGCGTGCGCGTTGTCCATGCCGCGGCCGCCCTTCATCGTGTCGCGGAGGTAGAGCGGCAGGATGCCGGCGAGCAAATAGTAGCCGAAGCGTTCCCACATCTCCGTGAAGAACAGGACGTACAGCGCGCGCGGATGACGGGCGGTCGACGGAGTTGCTTGCATCGGTGCGCGGAACATAGCGCGAAGGGTGGCGTGGTCTAAAGGGAAATCGTGGTGCGGCGGGGTCGACGCGTGGTATGGGAAGCGATGCGCTGGGGGATGGCCTTATTAATGGTGGCGGTGGTGGCGGGAGGCGCGCGCGCCGATCACACGAAGGAAGACGCGCAGGCGACGACGCGCAAGCTGCAGGCGATCTTGCATCCGCCGAAGCCGAAGCGCGCGGAGAAGGCGAAGCCGGCAGCGACGGAGCCGGCAGCGACGGTGACCGCGACGCCGGTCGTCGATCCGCTGTACGCGATCATCGTGCACGCGCTCGCGATCCCATTCGACGCCGACGAGCGCGAGGCGCACCTGCGCGACATTCCCAAGAACGCCAAGGAGCTCGACGCGCATTTGCGCCGGCTCGACGCCGCGCTCACCGCCAAGCACCGTTAGCTTTCGTCAGCGTCGTCGCGTCAGATGTGGATGGTGACGACGACGGTGCCGTCGTAGGTCACCGTTTGCGGCGGTGAGTGGCCGCTCGCGCTGGCGCTGATGCTGGCGCCCGCGTTGATGTAGGGCAAGAGATCGATCTTGGGCACGATCGTCAGATCGATCGTGGTCTGCCCCTTCGGCACCGGCGCGAGGTTCGCGATCTCGACCATCGGCAGCGACGAGCCCGACGACGAGGGCGCCACGAAGATGTGGATCTCGTCGACGAAGTCGAAGTTGCCGCTGGGCGCGTCGTGCGGCGTGATCGCGAACGACACCGACTTCAGATTCGCCGAGCTCGCCGGCCCCGTCGAGCGCTTCGCCGTCTCCTGCTGCACGTCGATGGTGATGGCGAACGGCTGCGGCAGAAAGCTCGGCAACAGCCCGCCGAGCGGGCTGCCCGGCACCTGCTGCTCGGGAACGGCCTGCGACACGTCGAACGAGATCGCGCCGCACCCGGACGTCAGCGCACCGGCAGCGACGGCAGCCGCGAGCGCCAGCGCCTTCCTCATCCGGCAAATCTATGCACGCGCCTTACGTCGTCAAGCGTACGTACGCGCGCCAACAACCTTCGGACGCCATATAACGCACCAAATCGAGCGCCCGCTGCGTCGTACGCGGATCCTTGCCGCCCGCCGTCGCCTCCAGCGCCGCCGTCGCGTCGCGCGACAAGAGGAAGCCGATGCGATCGGCCCAGCGCTGCTCCTCGGCGTGCCACTCGGTGGCGGCGCGCGTCAGATCGCGGATGCCCTCGACGGCGATGCGCTCGATCTCCTTGCGCACCTTGCGCGGCAGCGGCTTGGTGACGCGGCGGCGCAGCTCCTTGATGTCCTCGCCGCCCGAGTCGGTGGCGACGGCGACGAGGAACGCGGGCACCTCCGCGGTCGCCAGGAACGAGCCGATGGTCGCGCCCGCCGCCGTCCACGCGAGCAGGCGCGCGACCTCGAAGGTCAGCCGCCCTTGCGCGTTCGTCGACGAGAGCGAGCTGCCGACGGCGACCGCCAGCTTCGAGTCGGCGCACAGGTGCACCGGACGCTCGTCGCGCTCGCCGCGGTGACCGTCTTCGGGCGTCGCGTCGATGTACACGCGCAGCGGCTCGAGGCCGAGCGCCGTCGCCACCGCGCGCACGCGCAGCGACATTGGGTTCGCTTCGGGCAACAGATCGCCGCGCGGAATCTGCCCGGTGGTCTCGACGAGCAGCGCCGGCGCGAACGGCTCCAGCTGGCGCGCGATCTCGCCGACCGCCGCCACCGGCCCCGTCGCCGTGCGCGGAAAATGGATCTGCCACTCGCTCGGATCGAGCGCGCGCTTGACGATGAGCGGCGCCATCGGCTTGCCCGACGGCGCGTTGCCCTCGCCGAGCGCGGCCAGATCGTCGAGGAAGCGGCCCGCGTCCGACACGCCGGTGCGGATGAACGCGCCGCCGATCCCGCGCAGCGCCTCGGCGTGCAGCGGCGCGATCTCGAGCGCGCGGCGGAACTCGGGCAGCGCCAGATCGGGCCGCCCGTTGTCGACGTGCAATTTCGCCAGCCGCACGCTCGGCAACGGATCGTCGGGCGACAAGCCGATCGCCACCGACAGATGGTTCTGCGCCAGATCCGGCCGATGCAGCTCGTCCATGTACGCGCGCGCCGCTTTCATGCGCAGCACCACTTGCGACTCGCCGCCGCGCACGCGCGCCAGCACGCGCTCGGCCGACGCCGCGAACGCCGGCCAATCACCGACCGCCGCGAAGCGCTTCTCGATGACCTCGGCGATCGCCGGATCCTGCGCCGCGATCGCCATCGCCTCGTCGAGCGCGCGCGCCGACGCCTCGCGATCGTCGAACCCGTCTTGCATGACGAACGACAGCGACAAGAGCGCGTCGGTGCGCTTCTTCGGATCGCGCGTGCGCGCCAGCTGCAGCCACAAGTCGCGCGCGCGATCCCAGCGTCCCATGCGCTCGCACAGCTGCGCCATGTAGCGGCTGGCGTCGCCGTCGGTGGGATCGACGACCAGCTCCTCGAGGATCAGCCGCGCCGCCTCGCGATCGCCGAGCTCGCGCTCGCGAATCTCGGCCTCCTTGAGGCGCGCCGATCGCGAATCCTCGCCGCCCGGCATCAGCTCCGACACCTGTCGATAGGTCTGCGCCGCGTCCTGCCACCAGCGCAGCTGCTCGAGCAGCGGCGCCAGCATCAGATGCGACTCGAGGTCCTGCGGCTTGAGCTCGATCGCGTTCTGAAGCGCCGCCGTCGCGCCGCGCACGTCGCCGAGCCGATCGCGCATCAGCTCCGCCTGCTGGCGCAACAGATCGACGCGCGCGCCCACATCGGTCGTCGCCG
>DASXOU010000310.1:0-4276 GCA_036494045.1 Polyangia bacterium
GATGGCGGTGGCCGGCGTGATCGCGGCGCGGCGGCCGGCGCCTGCTGCGAGCGCCGTGGTGACGACGACGCGCGCGGTGCTGGCGACGCCGGCGGCATCGGCGATGGTGTCACCGTTGGCGTCAGCGACGCCGGCGACGGCGATGCCGGCGGCGAGCGCGCCGGCGACGGTGCAGATCCATCTCACGACCCGGCCGGCCGGCGCCGAGGTCATCGTCGAGGGCGAAGCGAGCGCGCGCGGCACCACCCCGCTCGTGATCACGCTGCCGCGCGGCAGCGACGTGCGCCGGTTGATCCTGGCGGCGCCCGGCTACACGCGCGCCTTCGCCGAGATCACGCCCGACGTCGACTCGCGCGTGCACTACGATCTCGACCGCGCGCCGCGCCGCCGCGTCGCGCGCAAGCCCAAGCCGGCGCCGCCGGAGCTGCCGCTGCCGCTCATCGGCCACCCCGGCATCCGCGACGACATCGAGTAGCGGCGCCAGCGCGCGCTACTTGTCCCAGTCGCGCTTGATTTCCTGGACTTCGTCGGGCTTGAGCGTCACGTCGATCTTTTCGCGCCGGTTCTTGGCTTCGTTCACCAGCTCGATGACGTGCTTGCCCGACGGCAGCTTGTAGCCCTGCACCGGCGTCTGCTTGAGCCGCTGGTGATCGACGAACACGATCGCCCACGGCCGCACCAGCACCGAGATGGTCGCCTCACCGACGGGCTCCTTCGGCGCCACGGCGTGATGCTCGTGATGCTCGTGCTTGGCCGGCTCGGGCGGCGGCGGCGCCGGCGACGGCGCAGGCGCGCTCGGCTGCAGCTTGACGCTGAACGCGTGCTCGCCCTCGCCAACGTAGACCTCGGCATCCTGCGTCTTGTAGCCGTCCATCGTGAAGGTCAGCTTCAACGTGGCACCGATGTCGCCGTCGACCGTCGTCGGCGTGAAGCGCGGAAAGCGCTTGCCGTCGACCAAGAGCGACGCGCCCGGCGGATCGGTGCTGAGGCGCAGCTTGCCTTGCGGCTTGGCATTCACCGCCGCGCCCTTGCCGTGCTTCGGCAGGATCGCGTTGGCGGCGAAGACGGTGCCGCCGGCGACGATCGCGGCCAGGATCGGCCCGGCGATCCAGCGCCCCGCCGTCGACGGCCGCGGCGGCCGCGCCATCGGCGGCAGCTGCCGCTCGGGCTTCTCCTTCATCATCGTCGGGACGACGACCTGACGCTGCGCCGGCGCGGCCTGATTGGCGTCGAGCATCATGGTCGACTGCGACGAGCTCGGCGCGCCGGTGCTCTGAGACGGCGGCGCCGACGCCGCAGTGTCGTCCAGAAACAGCGTCTTCTGCTTCTTGTCGTCGGCCATGGGTCGCCAAGCACAAAGTGTATGACGCGGGCGACATCATATCGCGATTGCACGCGCTTGACGAGAGGTTCGACCAAGCGGTACGTTTTGGCGTCGCGGAACGTATCAGACACGAGGGGAGCGAGCCGGGTGAGACACGCAATCATCTGTTGTGGGCTGATGCTGGCGGGACCATTGTCGCTTGGGGGTTGTGCCGCGCTGACCAGCGCCAAAGGCACGGCCGATTCGGCCAAGGGCACCGCCGACGACGCCAAGTCGCAAAAGGACTCGACCACGGACGCCGTCAAGGCCGAGAAGGACAAAGGCAAGGGCGGAGCGGCGGGCGGCGGCGGCGGCGAGAGCGCCGCGGGGCCGACGCGGCTCGAGGCCACCGACGGGCAGATCAACATGCCCATCAGCGACAAGATCGACATCGCGAAGAAGAAGGCGAACGACTGGCGCAAGTTCACGCTGGCGGGCAAGCCGGGCCAGTTCGCGACCTTCATCATCCACTGGGACGAGGAGGCCGCGAACCTCGACATCAACGTCTACGACAAATTCGGCGTCAACGTCGGAAAGTCGCCAAGGCGAATCGAGGGCCAATCGTCCAAGCAGGTGCTGCTCCGCATCGACGACCCCGGCCTGTACTACGTACGCGTCTCGGGGGCGACGAAGACGGACAACAGCATCTATACGATGGAGGTCAAGTACAACGGACCGGTAGTAGCGCCAGTGACCGCTGCGGCGGCTCCCGCTCCTGCTCCGGCTCCCGCTCCGGGTGGTCAGGCGGCTGCGCCCGCGCCTGCGCCCTGCCCGCCGGGCCAGAATTGCCCGGCGCCGCCCGATCCGAACAAGGTCTACGGCACCATCGTCTCGCTCGTGCACGACAGCGGCGTCTACACGCTCTATCTCGACAAGGGATCGGACGCGCAGCTCCACAGCGGCATGATGGGCACCATCCTCGACGGGCCCGAGGGCGACAAGCCGCTCGATGGCGGCAGCTTCTCGATCACGCAGGTGCTCGGCGGATCGAAGTCGGTGGCCAAATCGACGACGCTGCAGAAGCCGATCGGCAAGAACAAGCGGGTCGTGGTCAACCTGAAGTAAGATTGCCGACCATGCGACGCATCCCACTCATCGCCTTGTTGCTCCTCGCCGGCTGCGGCCCCAAAGCGGGCGGCAAGACGCCCAAAGACAACTTCGACGCCGACGCGCGCTCCGGCCCCGACGGCAAGCGCTCGATGGCGACGCACCTCGATCTCAATAAGCCGCACACCGACGACGTGAGCTATCAGAACCAGGATCGCACCGACTGGTACGTCGTCGACCTGAAGGGCAAGCCGGCGCAGCCGGTGCTCACCATCGTCCTGCACTGGGACAACGCCAACAGCGATCTCAACGTCGACGTCTTCGACGGCCTGGGCGGTCAGATCTCCGCCTCGCCGGTGCGCGGCAAGGGCGAGACGCAAAAGACGCTCTACACGCCGATCCCGCAGCCGGGCGCCTACTACGTCCGCGTGACCGCGCCGGGCAAGATGGATGGCAGCGTCTACTCGATGGAGGCGCAGTGGCAGGAGCCGTCGGCCGTCGTGGTCGCGCCGCCGCCGCCGCCGCCGCCCGTCGAGGAGAAGCCGGTCGCCGAGGAGAAGCCGCATCATCACGCGACGCACGAGCCGCGCGAGCCGCACGAGAAGCCGTCGGGCGAGAGCATCGAGGCGCGGGTGGTGTCGGCCTATCGCGAAGGCTCGGCGCTGATGATGTACATCGACAAAGGCTCGTCGGCGGGCATCAAGCCGGGCGACTCGGGCGTGGTGCTGCAAGGCTCGGGCGGCGAAGATGCCGTCGACGGCGGCACCTTCCGCGTGGTCAAGGTGATCGACGCCAACAAGTGCGTCGGCTCTTCGTCGCTGCATTCGCTCGGCAAGAACAATCGCGTCGCGATCACACTGAGCCGCTGAGCAAGGATAGGAGAGACGATGGCGGGGCCCGATCCACTCGTCGGCAAGACGCTCGCAGACCGCTTCGAGATCCTCGAGCGCATCGGCGAGGGCGGAACCGGCGTGGTCTATCGCGCCAAGCAGCTCTCGGTCGATCGCACGATCGCGATCAAGGTGCTTGGCGCGCACGTGTCGACCGATCCGTCGTGGGTCAAGCGCTTCCACAACGAGGCGCGCGCGGCCTCGCGGCTCGATCATCCGAACACGGTGCGGCTCATCGACTTCGGGCAGACCAAAGAGGGGCTGCTCTTCATCGCGATGGAGTTTTTGAGCGGGCGATCGCTGCGCACCGAGATCGAGCGGGTCGGGCGCCTTCCGCCGAACCGCGTGCTGCGCATCATGTCGCAGATGTGCGCGTCGCTGTCGGAGGCGCACAACCAGGGCATCATTCATCGCGACATCAAGCCCGACAACGTCTACCTCGTCGACATGAAGGGCGCCGGCGACTACGTCAAGGTGCTCGACTTCTCCGTCGCCAAGCTCGACGCGCCCGACGCGCAGGTCACGCGCGCCGGCGTGGTGTTCGGAACGCCGCAGTACATGTCGCCCGAGCAGGGGCGCGGCGTGCCGCTCGACGCGCGCAGCGACATCTACGCCGTCGGCGTGGTGGCGTACGAGATGCTGACGGGCAAGCCGCCGTTCGACGCCAAGATCCCGACGGAGGTGGTGATGATGCACCTCCGCGACAAGCCGGCGCCGCTGACGGGCTTGCCGCCGCAGCTGACGGCGATCGTGATGAAGGCGCTGGCCAAGGACGCGGGGCAGCGGCAGCAGTCGGCCGAGGCGCTCGACAACGAGTGCCAGCAGTGCCTGGCGGAGCTGTTTCCGCGGCAGACGCCGGGGCCCGGCTCGGTGCCGATCGTGGCGCCGCAGCCGCCGCGCGTGGTCGCGGCGCCGCCGTCGGGCGTCGCCGCGCAGAAGACCATGATGGCGCAGGAAGCGCCGCGCGTGGTCGCGG
>DASXOU010000311.1:0-2413 GCA_036494045.1 Polyangia bacterium
CGGCCGCCCTGGCCCGGGCCGCCATGGTTGATCGCGC
This sequence comes from Polyangia bacterium, assembly GCA_036494045.1. Lineage (GTDB taxonomy): Bacteria > Myxococcota_A > Polyangia > Palsa-1104 > Palsa-1104 > JAQBQH01. Next base: position 38 of record DASXOU010000311.1, read on the forward strand.
TTCCCTGATTCGAGCATCCGATGCCGACCAACGACAGCAACGCAACTCCGACGACGAGCTTCATGGTCACCCTCCGCGCCGTTCGCGCTCTGCATTCTGCGTGCGCATATCGACGGCCAATGACTATTGGGGGTTGCCCGCGCGATCCTTCACTCGCAGCGGCGATTTTCGGACATCGATGTCGCATTTCGGACGCGCGCGCGTGGGCGCCGTCACGCGGCATCAGCCGATCGGTTGCACTCCTCGTCCCACCCCCAGGGCCGAGGTGCGTCTGCCACGAAGCTTCGCGGGGTTAGCGCGCAAATTTTCGGCGTCCTCCTTGCTTCTACAGATGGGCCATGAGGGGACTCGTCCTGGTCGTGTGTTTCGCCGGATGCGTCGCGACGCCGGACGCCGGCTCGGTCTCGTCGGCCGTCGGCGAGGTCGACGGCGGCTATCCGTCGCCGTGGGAGCGCGCGCTGTTCATGGCCGCCAACCGCTCGCGCAGCGATCCCTCGACGGTAAAAGGCACGATGTCGACGATCTACCCGGCGACGGCGCCGCTCGTGTTCAACAAGGACCTCGGCCGTTCGTCCCGCTTCCACGCCGTCAACCTCGAGACCGGCAAGGCGCCGCTCATGCACCCGTCGCCGTGCACCTTGAAGACGGACGTGGGCACCTCGGGCTGCGATGGCAACCCGTCGTGCGCATGCACTACCGGGGCAACTTGCAACAGCTGCAGCTCGTGCCCCGACGGGACCGACCCGTTCGTCCGCATCGGCTACTTCTACGCGCCGGGAGGCACCGGCGAGGTCGCCGCCGCCGGCTATCAAGACCCGTGGGGCGTGATGGACGGCTGGGTCGACGAGGCCGCCGGCTCCGACGGGCACCGCATGATCATCGACGGCGCCAGCTATGGCCTGGTCGGCTTCGGCCACTCGGAGGGCACGACCGGCGCCTGCTGGCCGACGTTCGACGTCGGCGACTTCGCCAACGCCAAGCCGGCGCCGGCCAAGATCGCCAGCGCCGCGCCCAAGCCGTTCGGCGGCAACGCGGGCACGTTCCGCGTCTACGCGACGTGGACCGATCCGGCGAGCGGCGCGCCCACGGACCTGAGCGCCAGCGTCGACGGCAAATGCACGACGATGACCAAGGAGCTCGGCGATCCCAAGCTCAACGCGACCTACTACGCCGACGTGCCGCTGACGGCGGGCTGCCATCCGGTGTTCATCGTCGGGCACGACGCGGGCGGCGCGCGCTGGGCCTATCCGACGACGACCGCGTTCACCATCGCCGTCGGTGGCGGCACGTGCGCCGTGGAGATGGCGCAGCCGGCCAGCGACTGCGACGCGGGCAACCCCGGCGGCGGGCCCGACGGTGGCGCCGGCGGCAACGGCGACGGCGGCGGCGGCTCGGGCGGCGCCGGCGGCGGTGACGGAACCGGCGGCAGTGGCGGTGGCGACGGCATGGGCGGCAGCGGCGGCACCGGCGGCGCGGGCGGCGGCGCGGCCGACAATCCCGGCACCGGCGCCATGCACGGCATGGGCTGCGCGATGACGCTGACGTCGACGATGCGGCAGCGCGAGCTGATCGTCGGCGCGCTCTACGTCGTCGTGCTCGGCGGCTTCTTCATTCGGCGGCGAATATCGCGGCGAGATCGGTGAGCGGCGGCCGCACGTAGATCCGCTTTCGCCAGGTGCGCCCATCGGCGGCGCGCACTTCGACCTTGCAGCGCTCGTAGCCGGCAACCTCGGCGGAGACCGGCGCCTTGCCCATGTCGTCACCGTCGACGAGCACCTCGGCGTCGGCGAAGCTGCTGGTGACGTGCAAGGTGGCGCGCGGGCGCTCGAGGCGCGCGTGGGCGCGGCCGGGCGCGTCGACGTCGAGGCGCGCGGTCTGGTAGCGCGGGCGTGCCAGCTCGACGACGTGCGCGCCGCGAGTGACGCGCACGCTCAGCGGCGTGTGGCCGACGCGGCGCCCGTCGACGGTGACGCTGGCGCCGGGCTCGGCGGCGATGCTGAGCGGCACGTCGCCGTCGTCCGCAGGCGCCGTGATCGTCGGTGTCGGTGTCCGTGCCAGTGTCGGCGTCGGCGTCGGCGTCGGCGTCGACGTCGGCGCGAGCGTCACGTGATGATCGACGACTCCGTGATGATCGAGCGCGCGATCGATCTCGCGCGTCGCGTGGATCAACGCCGCGATGCCGAGCCCGCCCGTCGCCAACCCGACGACGAACGGCAACCACGCCGGCGGCCGCCGCCGTCGCCGTCGCGGCGCCGCCATGCGCACCGCCGAGAACGACACCGCGGCGGGCCCGCGCCGCAGCGCCAGGGAGCCGTTGCGCTCGAGCGACCAATCGACGAAATAGGCGAGCGCCGCGTCGGGCACGTCGCCGAACGG
>DASXOU010000312.1:0-12108 GCA_036494045.1 Polyangia bacterium
GTCCCAGCCGCTGGCATCGCACTGATACCAGACGTCGTCGGATTTCGACTGCACGCAGGTGCGCGGCGGCACCGCCTTGCCCAGCGTCGCCGATTGACACCACGGGTAGGTCGCGGTGCAGCCGCTCTCGCCGGCGATCCACGAGCCGTTGTCGCAGTGATACCAATCGCCGTCGCTGGCCGACTGCACGCAGGTCCCCGACGGCACCTGCTTGGCGAGCGTCGCCGAGTTGCAGCCGTTGACGACGACGCCGCCGCCGCCGCCGCCGCCCGTCGAGCCGCCGGCGAACGCCTGCAGATCCGCGAGGTCGCCGAGGAAGCGATCGCGATCGACCTGGCCCGAGATGCCGGCGACGCTGCCGGTCCACGAGTACTGCCACATCGTCGCCGAGGTCCACGGGCTCGGCACGTTGAAACAGTTGGACGTCGTCGGATACGCGATGTAGAGCGGATAGGTCTGCAGCCCGCTCGTCGACACGCCGTTGCCCGAGAAGTACGAGCCGAAGGTGTAGATGATCGGCTTCCGCCCGGTCGCGCCCTGCACCGTGTCGATGAAGTCCATCATGCGCTGGCGGATCGTCGCCGCCGGCTCCTTGCCCGAGCCGCCGGAGAATCCGAGGCAGGTCGCATCGCCGTCGGGACATTCGATGTCGAGCATCGGCGGCAGGTCGCCGGCCTGCAGTGTCCCCATCACCGCGAGAAAATGGTTCGCCTGCGCGACGCCGTCGTCGGTGGGATCGAAGAAGTGATAGGCGCCGCGAATCACGCCCGCCGCCTTCATGCCGCTCCAGTTGGCGGCGAAGCGGCTCTGCGTGTTGTAGGTCCCCTGCGTCGCCTTGACGATGGCGAAGCGGACGCCGGCGTTGCGCACCGAGGTCCAGTCGATCGCGCCCTGCCCATCGGAGACGTCGACGCCTTCGACGACGGTGGCGGGCGCGCACGCGGCGCTGTCGCTGATGGCGGCGACGTCTTCGCCGCTGCCGGCGCTGTCGCTGCCGTCGTGGACGACGATCCCGCCGCAGCCGGCGGCCCCGAGAACCATGCAAACGAGGACGCGCATGGCCGCGCGATCGAGCAAGCCGCACGCCGTCGCCGCGCGCGCGCCAAGCGGTGGAGATCACGCGACAGCGGCGGGGGATTTGCCCCTCGGCGCGCTGCCGCCGGTTTGCTGCGTCTTTGTCCTACATTCGTTCGCGCAGTCAAGCGAAGTTGACCGTTCTCGACGCGTACACTAGCGTCGGCAGCTTGATGCTCGTCGGCTTCGACGCGCTCCTCGTGGTCGTGCTCGTGCTCGCGCGCATGCATTGGCTCGCCAGCGAGCTCGGCAATCCGGCGATGCCGGCGATGGTGCTGGCGGCGCTGCTCTACGTGGTCGCCGATCTGCTCGGCCGCCGGGACGATGCGCGCACCTTCCGCATCAAGCTCTTGCTGCTCGGCACCATCGTCTTCGTGTACGCCGTCTGTCCGACGATCCGCCTCATCGCGCTGCGCCACGCCAGCGGCAAGCCGTGGACCTGGGTGCACGACAACGTGATCCAGATGGAGGAGGCGATGAAGTTCCTCCTCGCGGGAAAAAATCCGTACGTCGAGAACTACCTGAACACGCCGCTCGTGCATTGGGACGCGTCGAGCCCGGCGCTGTATCACTCGGTCAATCTGCCGCTGCAGTTTCTCTTGCCGCTGCCGTTCTATCTCCTCTTGGTGCACACGATCGGTTGGTTCGATCTGCGCCTCGTCTATCTCGCGCTCTTCATCGTCACCGCCGTCCTCGTGCATCGTCTCGGACGCGATCGCACGGCGTCGCTCGCGCTGCTCGCGATGTTCGCGCTCGGCCCGTTCTTCACCGGCACCTTCGTCGAAGGGCGCAACGACATCGTCGTGATGGCGCTCCTGGCCGCGACGATGCTGGCGTGGCTGCGCGCGCGCACCACCGCGGCGATGATCCTTCTCGGCCTCGCCTGCGCCAGCAAGCACACCATGTTCGTGATGCTGCCGTTCGCCGCGCTCGCCTTCGCCGACGTCGGCGCCGACGATTCGTGGACGACGATCCTGCGCCGCCGCCTGCCGCGCGCGCTCGTCGCCATGTGGCCGACGTGGCTCACCATCGCGCTCCTGCTGGGACCGTTCGTCGCGTGGAGCCCGAGCGGCTTCTGGCACTCGGTGATCTCGTATCCCTTCGGCACCGCCGCGCACAGCTATCCCATCCGCGGCGACAACTACGGCATCACGCCGTGGATGGTCGTCGCCGGCCTGGTGCGCTCGCCGAGCGACTACTTCCCGTTCGCGTGGATTCAGCTGGCGGTGACGCTGCCGGTCCTCATCGCGCTCATGCGCTGGCAACGGCGGCAGCGCTCGCTCGGCGCCATGCTGCTCGCGTTTGCGCTCACGGTCTTCGTGGCGCAGTTCACCTCGCGCTACTTCAACGAGAACCACCTCGGCTTCATCATTTTCGTGGTCGCGCTCGGCGCGCTCATGCGTCAGTCGGCGGAGGAGCCGAAGAGCGCGTTGGGATCGGTGCCGGCGCCGGTCCACGCCGTCGTCGACGACGAGACGCCGCTCGCGCCGCCCGGATAGATCTCGATGACGCCGGCGGCGGCGAAGCCCTGCGCGCTGACGAACGGATCGTCGAAGCCGTCGCCGTTCATGTCGCCGGCGGCGCCGATCTGCGTCGGGTAGTTGCCGTTGCCCGAGGGCCCGTAGATCGCCGTCGCGATCGCGTTGGGCCCGCTGGCGCCGCCGGCGTAATAGAAGACGATGCCGGCGTCGCCGATGACGAGATCGGCATAGCCGTCGTGGTTGATGTCGCCGCAGATGCCGACGACGTTGCCGAAGAAGCCGGAGTGGCCCGCCGACGGCATGGGGATGCTCTGCACCGTCGGGTTGCCGCCCTTGACGCCGAGGTAGAGGTTGGCGGCGCCGCCGCCGAGGAGAAAGTCGCTGATGCCGTCGCCGTTGACGTCGCCGCCCGACGCCGAGTAGCCGTAGCGACTGTTGGCGGCGCCGGCGTAGGTGAGCGGCGCGGTCGGATTGCGCACGCCCGCCGTCGCCGAGCCGAAGTAGATGTACGCGGTGTTGTCGTTCTGCGTGGCGACCTCGAAGTCGGCCAGGTGATCGCCGTCGATGTCGCCGAGCGGATAGACGTTGATGCCGTAGAGCTGCCCCGTCGGGCCGGTCAAGGTCACCGCCGGCGATGCGGACACGCCGGTGGGCCCGCCGTAGAAGATGTAGACGTGATCGGGCCCGCCGCTCAGGTTCTCCACGCCGATGGCGATGTCGGCGTAGCCGTCGCCGTTGACGTCGCCGATGCCGGCGGCGCCGTGCGAGCCGCTCATGGGCGCGTAGTTGATGGTGTTGAACGCCGTCGTCACCACGCCCGACGCGCTGCCGTGGAAGATCTGCACCGCGCCCGCTTTGAGCAGCGTGACGAGGACATCGCCGAAGCCGTCGCCGTCGACGTCGCCGGCGTTGCCGACGCCGGTGCCGAAGCCGGCGTCGGTGGCGCTGGTCGAGAGCACGACCTCGTGCGCGAAGTCGGGGCCGCTCTTGCTGCCCTGGATGACGAACGCGCCATTGCCGTCCCACACGCCGACGACGACGTCGCCGAGCCCGTCGCCGTTGACGTCGAGGACCGAGCCGAAGGCGTTGGCGTAGCTGGCGCTCTTGGCCGGCAGGAACACCTCCCACGTGGGCGAGGTGATGCCGCCGACGGCGCTGCCGATCATGCCGCTCAGCTTCCAGTAGAGGACATTGCCGGAGACGCTCAGCGACGGCTGGTACGAGCTGCCGCTGGCGCTGAAGGTGCCGAGCTTGGTGCCGCAGGCGCGATCGGCGCAGAGCGTGACTTGCGCGCCGGAGACGCCGGCCGGCAGCTTCCACTGCAGGAGCGGCGTGCGCGTGGTGGCGCGCGAGGTCGAGGGCGGCGAAGTCGGACGCGGCGCGGCGACGTCGCAGGCGCTGCCGACGGCGACGTAGCCGCTGTTGCAGCCAAAGCCGCAGCTGCCGCTGGTGCAGCTGGCGGTGGCGTTGGCCGGCGGCGTGCAATCGGCGGCGGTGCAGCAGCTCGACGACGCGATGCAGGTGCCGTCGCACGCTTTGTAGCTGCTGTTGCAGGTGGCGACGCAGACGTGGCTCGCGCTGCAGGTCACCGTTGCGTTCGCTTGCGCCGGGCAGTCGGCGTTGGTGCAGCAGCCGCTGGCGGCGATGCAGGCGCTGTTGCACGCCTTGTATCCCGTGTTGCAGGCGAAGCCGCAAGCGTCGGGCGTGCCGCCGCAGGTCGGCGTCGAGTTCGCCGGCGGCATGCAGCTCACGCACATCGTGCCGCAAGAGTTGGTGCTGGTGTCGCTCTCGCACAGGCCGCTGCAGTTGTGCGTGCCCGTCGGGCAGGTGCCGTTGCACGGCGCGTCGGCGGCGATGCAGCTGCCGGCGCAGAGCATCTGCCCCGACGGGCAGCTGCCGCCGCATTGGGTGCCGTCGCAGGTGGCGCTGCCGCCCGTCGGCGCGGTGCAGGCCACGCACGACGACGCGCCGCAGCTGTCGGTGCTCGCGTTCGAGACGCAGCTGCCGCCGCAGTCGTGGTAGCCGTTGGCGCAGACGACGCCGCAGCTGACGCCGTCGCAGGTGGCGCTGGTGGCGTTCGCGGGCACGGCGCAGGCGGCACACGAGTCGCCGCAGGCGTGGACGTCGTTGGCGACGCAGCCGCCGCCGCAGACGTGCTGGCCCGACGGGCAGGTCGCCATGTCGGCGGCGGGAGCGACGCCGAGATCGGCGGGCGTCCCGAGATCGTCGCCGTCCCCGTTGCCACCGACGGCGGCGAGCGGCGCCAGCGCGATCGGCAGCGGCACGCTCGAGCCGGGCGCGAGCGTGACCGCGCCGTCGCCGCTGGCGATGACCGCGCCGGCGCCGTCGAGCACGTCGACGTGCACCGTGAGCTGGCCGATCGTCGACGGCGCGACTTGCAGGTTGAAGCTGTGCGCCGGCGGGAAGCCGGGCGTGGACAGCGCCACCGAGAGCTGGCGCTGCTGCGTGCCGACGATGGCGTCGACGCGCAGGCTCGCCGCCGTCGGCAGCGGCGTCGCCGAGTCGACGTCGACGCTGACCAGCGTGCCGACGGTCTTGCTGCAGGCGGCGAGCAGGCTGAGGCAGAGGACGAGGGCGCGCAGTCTCATGATCGATCCTAGAAGCGAAAGGTGCCGTCGCTGCTGCCGGCCGATGGATACGACGTGGGATGGAGCGTGACCGCGAGCGCGACTCCGACCGCGGCGCCGGCGACCCCGATGCCGACCAGCGTCCAGACCCACCACTTCTTGTAGGCGGGGCGGCGCTTGGGCGCGGCCGTGACGACGAGGCCCTCGGACGCGGCGCCGCTCGAGGATGCGGCCGCCGGCGGCTCATCATGCGCCGCCGGGCTCGCCGGCAACGCCAGCGACGGCGGCGGGCTCGCGGGCGCGCTCTTGCCCGACGGACTGGCCGGCGGCGGCGCGGCGTCGGTCTCGTGCGGCTGCAGCACGCCGCTCGGCGGCTGCGCCTTGGCGCTGCCTTCCTCGCGTAGCGCCGCCTCGAGGCTGCTGACCAGCTTCAAGACCTCGGCGCGCTTCGACGAGTCGCCGCTCTCGCGCAGATAAGCGCGGTACGAGCGGATCGCTTCGCCCTTTTCGCCGAGCATGCGCTCGCACTGCGCGATGTTGAACAGGAACGACGGATCGTCGTAGTCGCGATACGCGCTCTTGAAGGTCTCGAGCGCCTCTTTGAACTCGCCGAGGTTGTAGTGCTGCAGGCCGATGCGGAATTCCTCGCGCGCGCGCTGCTTGTTCGACGCCATCGCCGGCGCCGTCGCCATGACGACGATCACGAGCGCCCCCAAGACTGCCTTCATGGCGCGCAGATATCGCGTGCGCACGCTCGTCGGTCAAGTGACGGCGACCACGTCCGACGCAAAATAACTTTGACGTGCGCTGCCGACCTCCGCAGCCGATGTTGCCGATCTTGGCTGGCGGGCGCGATTCCCGTTCGAATATGATGCGCGCGTGCACCGTCGCACGATCACGCTCGTCGCCCTCGCGCTCGCTGCGTGTCATCCGCCGCCGCATCCGACGATGCCGCCGCCGCTGGCACGACCGGCCGCGGCGCCGCCGCTCGCGCACCGCGTGGCGCTGCGCGTGTTCGACCGCAAGCTCTCGGGCGAGCTGGTGCCGCTCGGCCGCGTCGACGTCGGCTCCACGGCGCCGCTGCCGTCGCCGGCCGGCGCCCGCGTCGTCGTCGAGCCGGTCGACGAGCTGACGCCGGCGCGGGTCGGCGCGCTCCTCGACGAGCTGGCCGCATGGCGCGTGCCCGGCCTCGTGCTGCGGCGCGTGCAGCCGCTCGACGCCGCCGCGTGGGCGCGCCTGGCTGCGCTGCCGGGGCTGGTGCGGCTCGATCTCGACGGCAGCGACGTCGCGGACGCGCACGCCGCCGCGCTCGGCAAGCTCACGTCGCTGCGCGAGCTCTACCTCGGCGACACCGAGATCACCGATGCGACGGCGGCGGCGATCGGCTCCTTGCGCGGCCTCGTCACGCTCGATCTGGCGGACACGGCCATCGGCGATGCGGCCGCGCCGGCGCTGGCACACCTCGTCCACCTGCACGAGCTGTCGCTCGCGCGCACGCGTCTCGGCAATCTCGGCCTCGAGGCGCTCGGTGGGCTCATCGAGCTCGAGTATGTCGATCTCTCCGACACTGCCATCGACGACTACGGCCCGGGCGAGCTGGTGCAGGCGTCGCATCTGCGCGCGCTGTTTTTGAGCGGCACCGGCGCCGGCGACAAGAGCCTCGAGGATCTGACGCCGCTTCTGCCCGGGCTCGAGGTGCTGCACCTCGGCAGCACCGCCGTCGGCGACGCCGGCATCGTGCGCCTGTCGTTCGCCACCAATCTGCGCGAGCTCGTGCTCTTCGCGACCAAGACGCGCGACGCGTCGCTCGGCGCGCTCGCCGGCCTGCAAAAGCTCGCCGTCCTCGATCTCGGGCAGACCCAGGTCACCGACGCCGGCCTGGCGCGGCTGCGGCCGCTCGGCGCGCTCACGGCGCTCGAGCTGAGCGAGACGGCGGTCGGCGATCGCGGCGCCGCCGAGCTCGCGACGCACGCGACGCTCGAGGTGCTCGGGCTCAACAAGACCGCGATCGGCGACGCCGGCGTGGGCGCGCTCGCGGCGTTGACCCGGCTGACCGCGCTCGGCCTCGGCAAGACCCACGTGACCGACGGCGGCCTGCACGCGATCGCGAACCTGACGCACCTCGAGCGCCTCTACCTCTATGGCGACGCCGTCAGCGACGCGGGCATGGCGGCGCTGGCGCCGTTGTCGGGCCTGCACGTCCTCGACCTCGAGGCCACCGCCGTCGGGAACGCCAGCGCCGACTTCATCGCGCGCCAGCCGCTCGTCGAGCTCAACCTCGCGCGCACGCAGATCGGCGACGCCACGGTGACGCGCCTCGGGCACGAGCGCGCGCTGCGCATCTTGCATCTCGAACAGACGCTCACCGATGACGGCGCGCTGGCGACGCTCGCGGCGCTGCCGCTGGTCGAGCTCGGGCTGTCGTACTCGATGGTGCGCGGCACGTCGCTGGAGCCGCTGGCGGCGATCGGCTCGCTCGAGATCCTCGGCGTCGGCGGGCTGCCGATCGACGACGCCGGCCTCGAGCCCGCCGGCAAGCTGGCGCGGCTGCGCCAGCTCAACCTCGGCGACACCAAGGTCAAGGGCGCGGGGCTGCGCGCGCTGGCGCCGCTACGCCGGCTGCGCGTGCTCGACTTGTCGCGCACGATGGTCGGCGCCGAGGCGATCGCGGCGCTGACGTCGCTGGCGCTGGTCGAGCTGCGGCTGCCGGACACGGGCGTCGACGACGCGAGCCTGGCCACGCTCGCGCGCATGACCTCGCTGGCGACGCTGAGCCTCGACGACACGGTCGTCGGCGACGCCGGCGTCGGCGCGCTGGCCGGGCTGCCGCGGCTGGTCGACCTCGGCCTCGCGGCCACGCGGATCACCGATCGCGCCCTGGCCGCGCTGTCGCGGCTGCATCTCCGGCACGTCGACTTGCGCCGCACGCGGGTGACGCGCGCGGGAGCCATGCGCCTGCAGCGCCAGCTCGGCGGCGAGGTACAGTGGGGCGGAGAAAAATGAAGAACACTCTTTTCGCGCTCGCCTTGCTGGTTGCGTCTTCTGCACGCGCCCAACAAGTCCCGGATACGGGTTTCAAGCCGCCGATCCCCAATCCCGCGTATGCGAGCGGCCGCGGCCCGCGCGTCGTCGTCGACGGCGGTCACCACAACTTCCACACCGCCGATGGACGCTATCTGCCGTTCGCCGCGCTGCTCCGTCGCGACGGCTATCGCGTGAGCGGCTCGACCTCGCCGTTCACGGCCGATTCGTTGAAGTCGGCCGACATCCTCGTGATCGCGAACGCGCTGGCGGCGGTGAATTCGGAGGCGAGCGGCAATTGGGCGCTGCCGACTCCCTCGGCCTTCAGCGCCGACGAGATCGCCGCGGTCAAGCGCTGGGTCGAAGCCGGCGGCGCGCTCTTCTTGATCGTCGATCACATGCCGATGCCGGGCGCCGCCGGCGATCTCGGCCGCGCGTTCGGCGTCGAGTTCAGCAACGGGTTCGCCGGGCTCAAGGACCCGACGGGGGCGCGGCCGCCGAACATCGGTCCGATGGCGTTCACCGTCGCGAACGGCAGGCTCGAAAAAGGACCGTGGAGCGAAGGCCGCTCGGCCGCGGAGCGCGTCGAGTCGGTCATCACCTTCACGGGCTCGGCGTTCTATCCCGGACCGAAGGTCACGCCGGTGCTGCGGTTGCCCGAGGCCGCGGTCTCGTTGACGCCAAGCGCTGCTTTCGAATTCGGGCCGGAAACGCCGCGCGTGCCCGTCGCTGGATGGTGCCAGGGCGCGGTGCTCGAGGCCGGCAAGGGGCGCGTGGCGATCTTCGGCGAGGCGGCGATGTTCACCGCGCAGCTGGCCGGGCCGCAGAAGAGCCCGATGGGCATGAACGCTCCCGAAGCCAAGCAGAACTTCCAGTTCCTCTTGAACCTCGTCCACTGGCTCTCGCGCGCCGCCGGCATGCCGAACGGCTGAGAACCGTGCGCGACGCTTACGCGCGGCGGCGGCGCAACAGCATGAGCGCCAGGAGGATCGCGAACGGCGCGGCGCCGCCGGTGGACGCCGGGCCGCCGAGCTGGCAGTTGCAGCCGTGCGGTTGGCCGCGGCTCGTGCCGCCGTCGTCGACGTTGGCGCTGGCGTCGGGGCCGCCGACGGTGTCGGGTACGCACGAGCCGTTCACGCACATCTGATCGGCAGCGAAGCAGCGCCCGTCGGGGCAGGGCGGGCCGGGGCAACCGAACTCGGAGCCCGTGACCGCGCCGGCGATCTCGGCGAGCGCGGTGTCGAGGTCGGCCGCGTTGTCCGCCTGATAATAGAGGTGACCGCCGGCGTCACCACCGCCGCGCGGAACGCCGCCGGCAGCGGCGAACATGTCGAGCGACGTCGGCGAGACGTCGCCTCCGAAACCGACGATGTACGAGTCGTAGCCGTTGTTGTAGAGCGCGGCCACGGCGCTGGTGATCTGCGCATCGCTGCCGCCGCAGGTCTGCTCGCCGTCGGAGATGAAGAGCACGAAGGAGCGCGAGCCGACTCCCGTGTAGGGCATGGCGAACTGCGGATCCGTCGACACCTGCGTGATCGCGGGCCCGATGTCGGTGACGCAGGGCCCGTTCGGCATCGTCGACATCACCGTCGAGACCACCTGCGCTTCCTGGCCGGGCGCGACGTTGACGTAGATCGGTCCGTCCTGCAGGCAGGACTGGCCGGTCTGATCGGGGAACATGATGAGACCGAAGTTGAGCTTGCCGGCGTAGTCGGTGGTCAGCTTCTGCAGCGCGAGCCCGGCGAGCTGCCACTTCGATTGGGCTCCGCCCTTTTGCGGCGGGTCCTGCATCGAGCAGCTGCGGTCGAGGACGATCATCACGTTCGACGTGCAATCGTCGGCGTACGCCGGCGCAGCGACGACAGTCGTGGCGACGACGACGGCGGCGAGCGGAAGGGAGGCGGCCCATCGGCTCATGGGTCGATTGTACACGAGAACCAAGAGTCAGAAGGTTCCCGAGACTCCCGTTGGGCCGAAGCTGAGCGTGCGGCGCGTTTCGCGGATGCCGCGATGTTTGCCGCCGTAGTACGTCGACAACACGAGGAGTTGCTCATCGACGGGCGCGTCGCGGACCAGACGCAGTGGACGCAATCCGGCATCGTGACCGGCCGGCATCGACGGACACGTAGAGGTGCACGGCGCGTTGGTGCGGCGCCATCGCCAGCGTCGCGTCGGCGAAGGCGAGGTTGGTCACGAGGAGGCTGGTCAAGGGCGGAAGCGCGTGTCTCATGCGACGGCGACTCAGCAAGAGTGATGCCGCCGATCAGCGCGCAGCCCGCACGAGGAGGTAGCCGCGACGCGCGACGGTCGCCCGCTCGGCGATGTCCTCGACCGAGGTCACCGACCAACCCGCGTCGGCGATCCAGCCGAGCGCGACGCTCGCTTCGGGCACCGTGAGCACGGCCTCGCCCTCGTCGGCAAGCTTGCGTTCGCGGGCGAGCCGGCGCTGCTCCTCGTCCTCGTCCTCGTCCTCGATCCGAGTGGCGATGCTCGCGGTCAGGACGCTGCCGGGCCCACTGCCGGCTGACGTCACCGCCAAGAGGCCGCGGAACGAGGCCGCGGGCAGGTAGCGCAAGAGGCCCTCGCAGAGGAACAGGCATCGAGCCGTCGCGTCGAGGCCGCCGGCCGCCAAGCGCTCGGCGAGACCGGGCTCGTTGAAGTCGGCAGCCACGAAGCGGATGTCGTCGGTTCGTGCTCGTACGGCGGCCAACCGCGCACGCTTGTCGCGCTGGGTGTTCGGGTGATCGACCTCGAAGAAGCGCACGCCGGGGGTGGCAAAGCGCAGCGCGCGTCCGTCGTAGCCGGCACCGAGGATGACGACTTGCGCGATGCCGTCGGCGAGCGCGTCGACGACCGCACCGTCGAAGAAGCGCGTGCGTCCGGTCAGCAGGCCGTGGAGATCGACGCGGCCCTCGCGTCGCTCCTCCTCGGGCGTCCCGTCGAGCAGGTGGGCCGTCAGGCGATCTTCGGCGTCGGGATCGCCGCCGGGCGACGACGGTCGTGCAAGAGAGGCGCGAACCATCGCCACGAGGCGAGCTGTTCGCGAAGGTCCGTCGCTGCGCATGGAGTCATATTGTAGGTCAGGCGGCGCGGCGGCGGCGCAGCAGCATGAGGAGCGCCACGGCGACGAGGCCGAGCGGGCCGAGCTCGGGCGTGCCGCCGATCGCGCAGCCGCCCGTGGGCACGGGGCCGATGGCGAACGGCGGCGACGGCGTGCCGTTGCCGAGCGCGTCCGAGTGCACCACCACGCCCTCGAATCGGTCGTCGGGGAACACTGCGAGCCCGTTGATGGTCAGTGACGAATCGCCCGACTGCGCCTGGCCGCAGGTCGCTGCCGGCGTCGGCGGGAACAGCGGCGACTCCGACGACGAAGACGCCGGCGGCGTCAGACGCGTACCGTCAGTGGCGAAGAACGCGCGGCGCACGATCGCGCCGTCGATGCAGGCCGAGAAGTACGGATCGCCCGCGCGCAGCGCCCAGGGGCCCTCGGCGTGGGCGCACACCACGTCGTAATGGTCGAGGCCGTTGGGATCCGTGCCCTGGGGCGTCCAGCTGACGACGATGTCGCCGTTGCGCCGGCGCTCGGCGCTCGCGTCCGTCGGTGCCGCCGGCGGCGCGCCGCCGCCGCTGAGATTGAGCGTGCAGGAAGCGAGCGGATGCGCGGGATCGTCGTAGACGACGAGGTAGACCTCATGCGACCACGCGCCGACGTTGCAGTCGTGCATCAGCGGCGAGAACAGCGCGCGGCTCGGCAGCGGTATCTCCACGGCACCGTTGCCCTCGATGCTCAGGTCCTGGATCGACAGGCTCGCGATCTTTTCGCAGACCGGCGTGCTCGTGTTGGTGCGCGTGGCGAAGTCGTCGCAGCCGGTGCCCACCCACACCTCGGCGGTGCCGACGGACCCGGCGGGCAGCGCTTGCGTCAGCTCGAGGTCGAGCGCGAT
>DASXOU010000313.1:0-8823 GCA_036494045.1 Polyangia bacterium
CTGCTTGGCGGTGCCGCGGAATGGCTCGAACAGCACCGGCAGCACGTCGGGCGGCACCACGCCGTCGTTGTGCACCACCACGACCACGTCGCCGTCGCCGCGGCCGTCGATGTCGATGGTCACCGGGCGGTCGCCGCTGCCGTGATGGACGGCGTTGCCGACGAGGTTCGACAAGACTTGCAGCAGCCGGTCGCTGTCCCATTCGCCGGCGCTGGAGCCGACGCAGTCGACCTTCACCGCGCGCTCGGGATGCCCGGCTTCGATCTCCTCGCGCACGCGCCCGCACAGATCGGCCAGGCCGATGCGCTCGCGCCGGAGCGCGATCCCGTCGCCGACGCGGATGCGCGTGAAGTCGAGGAGCTGATCGACCATACGGGTCATGCGCTCCGTGCTCGACACGATCCGCAGCGCGGTCTTGTGCACCTTCTCGCCGGCGCTCATGCGTAGGAGGTAGTGCGCGCCCGTCGAGATCGCGCCCAGCGGATTGCGCAGATCGTGGCCGAGGATGCCGGCGAACATCTCGTTGAAGCGAACCGTGCGCTCGGCCTCCTGGCGCGCTTGCTGCTCGCGCGCGAGCGACTCGGCCAGGAGCGCCTCGCTCTGCCGGCGCGCGTCGTCGGCGCGCTTCTGCTCGGTGATGTCGCGCGTGAAGCAGCGGGTGTGGACGAACTCGCCGTCGCGCCAATAAACGTTCGACGAGATCTGCACGTGCCTCGTCGATCCGTCCTTGCAACGCAGGCGCGCCTCGTAATCGTGCAGCGTCTCGTCGCTGGTGAGCCGCTTGAGGATGTCGACGATGACCTCGGGATCGGCGTGGAACTCGGAGATGTGGTGCCCGATGTATTCGTCGCGCGAGTAGCCGAGCAGCTCCATCTCCGACTTGTTGGCCCAGCGGATGATGCCGTCGCGATCGACCCAGTGCAGGCCGTAGACCGCGTTCTCGACGAAGTCGCGCAGCTCGGCCTCGGCGCGGCGCCGCTCGTCGAGCGCCGTTCGCAACGCCTGCTCGAGCGCCTGGCGACGCTCGATCTCGTTCTCGAGCGCGCGCGCGCGCTGCTGCAGAAGGCTGACCTCGCGCGAGCGATCCTCCGTCGACTCGAGCCGCGTGAAGCTCTCGGCCGGGATCACGTGCGTGTGCGTGCGGCAGATCTCGTGGAAATGCTCGCCGTCGGCCTCTTTGTAGAAGTTGCCCATCACGTACGCGCACAAGAGCGAGAACGAGTGGATCTTGCCGATGTCGTTCCACAGCTCTTCGAGCGCGATCGCCGCCTTGGGATTGCCGTCGCGCCACAGGACGTCGACCATCTCGCCGTAGGCGCGGACACGGCCCTCACGCCCCTGCCGGCCCTTTTCGATCACCGCGCCGATGGCCGCTTTGAACCTGCTCCAGTCGGGCATGTCGCCGACCATGAACGTCGCCAGCGTCTCGCGCGCGTCGAGCAGCGAGAGTTGGCCGCTGGCGCGCACCGCGTCGACGTCGATGCCGCGCTCTTGCAAGCGCTGGGTGAACTGGGCGCGATGCTCGGGCGTGGCGATGATGATGATCGGCTCGCCCGCGGCGATGCCGGCGGCGATGAAGTGTCCGACCGTGTCGCTGAGGAAGTCCTCGTTCTCGTAAAACTGGACGATGTGGTTCTCGTGGGCCGGTTGGCCGAGAAATGCCGCAGCGTTCGACATCAACCAAGCCTTTCCGCCCGCGACGGGCGACCCGGACGTTCTAAGCACCAGCGCCGCCCGGTCAATAGATCAGTCATGGAGCGCCTCGCGGATCTTGGCGACCAGCGTGGCCGGTGGACACGGTTTTTGCAGATAGCCGACGCAGCCGAGCTCTGCGCAGCGCCGGCGATCGTCGTCCGACTTGTTGCCCGAGGTGACGATGATCGGGATCAGTCGCGTCTGCGAGTCCTCGCGCAGCCGGCGGATCGCCTCCCAGCCGTCGACGATCGGCAGGACGAGGTCGAGGATGATGAGCGCGGGCGCGAGCTCGGCGGCGCGGGCGATCGCTTCGGCGCCGTCGCCGGCGGTGGCGACCTCGAAGCCGGAGTCGCGCAGGTATTCGGCCGCGAGCTCACGCGCGTCTTCGAAGTCCTCGACGAGCAGCACGAGCGGTCGATTGCTCACGACGCGGCCATCCCTGCAGACGTTTGTCAGACAACTTTATCATCGGCCGTGCGGACCGCAATCGCGCAAAAATCGCGCAGTGCATTCGCCGACGACGTTGGTACGATGAACGGGTGACGAGGTCGAAAACCGTCGTCGTGGTCGAAGACGAAGAAGAGATCTGCGAAACGTTGCGAGACGTCTTCGAAGACGAAGGTTATGCGGTCGGCGTCGCCTACAACGGGCTCGATGGGCTGCAGCTCATCCGCGGGCTCGCCGACAAGCCGTGCATCGTCATCCTCGACCTCCTGATGCCGGTGATGGACGGCAACGAGTTCTATCGCGAGCTCAAGGCCGACCCGAAGACCGGCGACATCCCGGTCGTCATCACGACGTCGGATCCGGCGCGCGCGCCCGCCGGCGTCTTCATCATGCGTAAGCCCGTGAAGCTCGATCTCCTGCTCGACACCGTCCGCAAGTGCTGCTGAGCTAGGGGCACGCGACGGTGCCGTTGGACGCGGCCACGAGGTTGGCGCTGTAGCAGATGTGCTGCATGACGCCGAGGGTCGAGTGGCAGCAGTCGGTGTAGACGTTCCCCGACGAGCTGGCGCAGTCGGCGTCGCTCATGCAGGTGTGCGTCTTGCCCATGCCGCCGCCGAACATCGGCGCGCAGTCGGTGGGGCCGGCGCCGCAGCTCACGTCGGTGGCCACGCCGGCCTTGGTGCTCACGCAGCAGGGGCTGCCGCCGCTGCAGTCGCCGGCGCCGTTGCATTGCACGGCGATCGCGGGCGCGGCGCAGTCGGCGGCGCAGGCGTAGGCGACCGCGCCGTTGCCGCTGTAGTTGGTGACGCAGCAGCTCTCGCCCGCGCCGCAGCTCTGCCCGCCGCAGCCGGCGGCGAGGGCGAAATCGGCGGGCGCGTCGGGTGTCGAGCCGCCGCACGCGGGAACGACGAGAAACAGGATCGCGATCAGCGCTTTCATCAGTGGGCTCCGTTCGAAGTGGGTGAAGAGACGCGCGCGCGGCGCGGCTCGAAGGCGACGGGGATGTCGAGACCGACGATGTTGTAGCCGTTCGACGCCAGCTGTCCGGTGAGCCCGCGCGTGTACGAGATGCCGGGATGGATCGACATGCGCGCGCCCATCTTGAAGTGACCGCGCACCATCGCCGCGACGGCGAGCGTGTCGCGCTGGGTCGGATCGCTGATCACGATCTCGGGCGTCGACAGCCACACCACCGAGCGAAACTCGGCGCCGAACGAGAGCGCGCGCAGCGGCGAATAGCCGACGTGCACGCCCGCGTTCATCGCCGTGCGCTCGGCGTCGGGGAAGAATTGGTCGCCGCGCACGCGGATGAACTCGCCGACGGTGACCTCGGCCTGCACGGTCACGCGGTGCGCGATGAAGGCGGCGCCGAGCCCGCCGCCGATGGCGAGCTCGTCGATGGCAAAGAGGCTGTTGTCGCCGACGGCGCGCACGTTGACGCCGGCAGCGTCGGCGGCGAGCGCGGCGGTGTTCGGCGAGTTGCCGCCGCCCATGCCGATGGGCAACGTCAGGCCCAAGAAGGGCGCCAGAAGAATTCGATGCGGCAAGGGCAGCGTCAGGGTGGCGCCGAGCGCCAGGTTCGACACCGTCGTCTGCGCCGGCCCGTTCGGCGGCTGATTGGCGACCCACGCGAACTTGGCGCCGATGGCGAGGCCGCGTCGCACGGCATAGCTGACGCCGAGCACCGACGCCTCGGTGAAGACGCCCGCGTTGGTGACGTCGTGAGAGAGCGCGAAGCTCGAGTCGAGGCGCGCGCCGGTGCCGGCGAACACCGAGCGCAGCCCGATCGGCAGCGAATAGTCGATCGGCGACGGCGGCGCGACGGCAGCCGGCGGCGGCGGCTCGGCGTGCACGACGGCGTCGGGCGCCGGCGTCTGCGCGCGCGCCGCCGCGGCCGCGAGGCTCACCAGCGCCGCGGCCAGGATCGTTTCACACGAGATGCTCATGCTGCGTTTCCCCCTTTTCGAAGCGATCAGATCTTCGCGAGCCGCTTGAACACGTCCTCGGGCGCCTCCAGCGCCGCCGCCATCGGCGCGGTCCACAGCTCGCGCTCGAGCCGCTCGCACACCGCGCGCGCGCCGGTCACCTTGTGCAGCTCGAGGAGGTTCCCGAGGCTGGTGCGCAGCGCCGTCGCCATCTCCTTCTTGGCGACGGTGCGCGGGTCGAGCCCCATCTCCTTGAGCGCCAGGCGCACCGTGCCGCGCGCGACGAGCGGTGACCAGCCGACCGCGGCCGACAGCTTCTGCGCGATCCATTCGAACACCGGCGAGCTCACGACGTTGCTCCCGCCGCCGCGCGCTGACGGAGCCAGCGAAGATAGCCGTCGGGCGGCCAGAAGTTGAGGAACATGGCGACGAACATGACTGACGCTGCGCCGACGCTGATGAGCGTGAACGGCAGCCGCCACTGCACCTCGACGCGCGCCAGCTCGAGCAGGCGCACCACGGTGCGCACCGCCGGGATCAGCGCCAGCGCCGCGGTCCAGACGGCGTAGAGCAGAAAGCGGTTCGACAGCACCGGATCGCCGAGGCCGAACTTGCGACGGCGCTGCATCATGAAGTAGCAGCGCGCGGCTTCGTAGGCGCCCCAGCCGAGACAGGCGGCGCGCGGCAGCACGACCTCGAGGCGCGGCTCGAAGTCGACGAAGAAGCGCGCGCCGTGCACCTCGACGTACAGGCTGGCGGCGAGCGCGGCGACAGCGACAGCGAGGAGCGCGCGCGCCCAGGCGACGCCTTGGCGGAAGGTGCGGTAGGTGAACACGCACGCCAGCACCATCGCGATGCTCACCGGCACTCCGGCGAGGGCGCCGCCGCGGCCGGCATGCGCGGGCAGCAGCGTCTCGGCGGTGAGGAAGATCGTGCCCGCCGGACCGAGCAGCAGGAAGAAGGCGCCGATGAGGATCTCGGGAACGCCGCGCGTGAGCCGCGCCATGACGAGGATGCGCATGCCGAGCAGGAACAGGAGGCCGCCGACGGCCAGGGTCACCGTGTTCAACATGAACCGGCTGCCTTAGCAGGCGGCGTGCCGGTCGATTTTCCGCGTCGCGCCGTGGCGCGCGCGACGGCGACGCGAGTTTTCGTGACGGGGCGCCGTGCCGAGGCACGGCATTCCGCGACGGCTCAGGCTTGACGTTGGATGCCGAGCGCCTTCATGCGATCGCGCAGCGTCGACGGGCGCACGCCGAGGAGCTCGGCGGCGCCACCCGGGCCGGCGATGCGCCCGGCCGCCTTGTCGAGCGCGGCGACGATGCTGTCGCGCTCGAGCGCGCGCAGATCGGATTCGCTCAGGATCGGCGCCGTGCCCGCGGGCGCGGCCAGCCGTGACGGCGACGACGGCGGCGCTTGCGGCGCGCCCGTCGACGGCGGCAACGGCGCCGCTGTCGCCGGCGCGCCCACTTGCAGCGCGCGCTCGAGGTTGAGCGGCGGCGTCGGCGACAGGATCACGGCGCGCTCGATGACGTGCTGCAGCTCGCGCACGTTGCCCGGCCAGTCGTAGCTGGTGAGCATGCGCCGCTGCCGATCGTCGAAGGCGAGCTCGACGCCCCGGCCGAGCTTGGCCGCCGAGAGCTTGAGGAAGTGCTCGGCCATCGGCACCACATCGTCGGGCCGCGCGCGCAGGGGCGGGACCTCGACGGGAAAGACGCTCAAGCGATAATAGAGATCCTGGCGGAAGGTGCCGGCGAGCACGTCGCGCTCGAGGTTGCGGTTGGTGGCGGCGACGATGCGCACGTCGACCTTGCGCGTGCGATCGTCGCCGACGCGCTCGAGCTCCGATTCTTGCAGAACGCGCAGCAGCTTCGCCTGCAGCTCGAGCGGCACGTCGCCGATCTCGTCGAGGAACAGGGTCCCGCCGTCGGCGAGCTCGAAGCGGCCGGCGCGATCCTTGAACGCGCCGGTGAAGGCGCCGCGCACGTGGCCGAAGAACTCGCTCTCGAACAGCTCCTTGGGCACCGAGGCGCAGTTGACCTTGACCAAGGGGCCGTCGTGGCGCGGGCTGCGCGTGTGGATGGCGCGCGCGATCAGCTCCTTGCCCACGCCCGACTCGCCGCGGATGAGCACGGTGGCGCCGGTGACGGCGACGGCGTCGAGCGTCTCGAGGAGATGGCGCATGGGCGCGCTCTCGGCGATGAGGCGCGTGCCACCCGCCTCTTCGCGCAGGTAGTCGCGCTCGCGCTCGGCCTGGTTCTTCAGCCCCTCGAGCTCGGCGAAGGCGCGCCGCCGCGCCAATTCGGCGCGCTTGCGCGCCAGCGCGCCGGAGATGATGTCGCCGACGAGGCGGATGCGCGCGATCATGGTGTCGTCGAGCGCGCGTCCGGCGCGCGAGTGGAAGTTGACGCAGCCGATGACCTGGTCCTCGATGCGCATCGGCACCGTCGACAGCGTGTTGAAGCCATCGCGCTCCATCACGCGCCGCGCGTGGACCGCGTCGGGCGGCAAGGTGCGGCGATCGATGTTGACGATCTTGCCGGCGGCGATGTCGCTGACCGGCCAGCCGAACTCGCGGATGGTCAGGCCGCTGGCGCTGTCGCGAAAGCTGCGCACGCCGTCGGCGCACCACTCGTAGCGGATGCTCATGCGCTCGTCTTCGATGAGGAAGACCGCGGTGCGCTCGTAGCGCAGCGTCTCGCCGACGACGCGCAGCGCCTCTTCGATGGCGCCATCGATGGCGTCGACCGACGCGGAGATGAAGCGGGTGGCGATCTGGGAGAGCGCCTCCTCGAAGGCGAGCCGCTCGCCCAGCGCCGAGTCGTTGTGCTTGCGGTCGATGGCGTTGGCCAGGATCTCGCTCGTCAGGCGCAGGCTGGCCAGCACCTCGGCGCTCCAGCGCCGCGGCGCGCCTTGCGTGAAGAAGACGAAGCCGGTGACGACGCGGTTGGCGACGAGCGGCATGCCCACGGCCGACTGATAGCCGAGCGAGCGCAAGATCGCCGCCAGCGACTCCGCTTCGGGTGGCAGATCCGCGAGGGCGTGGACGACGATCGGCTGGCCGGCGAAGATCTGCTCGGCCGCCCAGGTGATGTTGCCGACTGGCATCGCCTGAAATTCGTCGATCGACGGGCGGAAGCCTTCCCGCACCCATTGGTGGGTCATGCGCCAAAAGCCGCGATCGTCGTCGAGCTGGCCGATGTGGGTGCCGTCGATTCCGAGCCGCTCGCCGATGACGCGCATGGCGCGCTCGAGCCCCTCGTCGATCTGGGCGCTGCCGAGATCGATGAAGCTCGTCGACAGCTCGGAGAGGAGCTCGGTGACGGCCAGCCGCTCGGCGAGCGCGTTTTCGGCGCGCCGCTGCGCCGAGAGATCGACGGCGACGATGGCCACGCCCGCCGGCGCGCTCGCCTCGCCCGGTAGCGGCAGATAATCGACGCGCAGCTGCAGCTCGCCGGCGTCGACGGCGCGATCGAGCGCCGCGTTGCCGGTGGAGAGGACGTGCGTGATCGTGGAGAGCTCGTCGGCCTTGGCGTGGCGCATGATCTCGTCGAGCGTGCGGCCGACGAAGCGATCGGGGGTGGTCGCTGCCAGCCGCGCCATCTCGGCGTTGACCTGCACACAACGCAGGTGCGGATCGAAGATCGCGACGCCCACCACCCGCGACTTCAACAACGCAGCGACGATGCGCGCGTCCACGCTCCGCACCCCCCAGAACCCGAGTAACGACTCGATTAGCGAGTATCGCATACAATCCGGCGCGGCCGGACCAGTGCCGTTGCAGCGACGGTGCCAGCGCGCGCGCGCACGCGATCCGCGCAGTTACGAGCAGCGCTGGCGCCGCGCACGGAATCCCGTCGCGGACGGCCGTGGCCTACACGCGCTTGACCGGGCCGGTGTCCTCTCCGGCCGAGGAGATGACCGCGCGCGGATCGAACGACTCGTCGCCGGGCCGCCAGTGCACGTTCTGTTGATAGGTCGCGAAGGCCTCATTGAGCGCCTTGAGCTTGTCGACGGCGCGCCGCATGCCCGCGGCGACCTGTGGCGAGCGCGACGGATCGGTCTCGATGAGCGCGGCACTGGCGACGAGCGTCTGCAGCGGCGTGTTGGTCATGTCGTGCACCGCGAGCGCGACGCGCGCCAGCCGCTCGAGCACGAGCGCGTCCTGCTCGCGCCTGAGGATCGCGCCCTCGCGCGCCAGATCGCGGCCGCGCCGCCAGGCGATGGCGAGGAACAGAAGGCCGTAGGCGAAGGTGCGCCACGGCTCGAGCGGCCAGAAGTACGGGCTGTGGCGCAGACCGAGCGGCCAGGTCTCGACGACGACGGTGACGATGCACAGCGCGAGGCCGGCGGCTGCGACGCGCGCGTTCGGCGGCGCCAGCGCGGCCAAGAACGCCATCGCCAGCTTCTCGCGAAACAGCGGCTCCCACGAGCGGCCGATCGCGTCCCAGCGATGCCCCAAGATCGGCAGCATCAGGAGAAACGGCAGCGGGCCGACGAGCCACGCCGCCAGCGCGAAGCGCTCGTTCGGCGCCTTGCGCATGCCGACGAGCGCCGCGAGGACGACCACGCCGAACGCGATCGAGCCGAGCCGCACGACCGTCTCTTCCGTCGGCACCTCGCGATCGGAGAGCACGCGATCGAGCGCACCGGCGAGCACGACGCCGTTGACCACGACCGCCGACCACCACGCGGTGCGCGCCTGCGACGCGTCGCTCACGAAAGGAGCTCGAGGAGCTGCTCCACCGCCAGCGGC
>DASXOU010000314.1:0-7677 GCA_036494045.1 Polyangia bacterium
GTGTCGGCGCCGCCGTGGATCATGCCCCACAGCGCGAAGGCCGCGCCGAGGAGGTAGATGTACCAGCTGGCCAGGTTCAGTCGCGGGAAGGCGACGTCCTCGGCGCCGATCATCATCGGCAAGACGAAGTTGCCGAAGCCCGACGGGATCGCCGGGATCATGAACAAGAAGATCATGACCACGCCGTGTAGCGTGAACATGCGGTTGTACGTCTGCGCCGACATGATCGTCTCATCGGGCGTGAGCAGCTCGATGCGGATGAGCATGGCGAACACGCCGCCGAGGAAGAGCGCGGCGGTGACGCAACCGAGGAACAGAAGGCCGATGCGCTTGTGGTCGCGCGTCAGGAGCCAGGACTTGAGCCCGGTCTCGCAGTTCAAGTAATTCTTCGGCTCGACGGGAACCGCCGGCGCGGGGGTCGGGGAGCTCACTGCATTCCTCCGGTGCGCACTTCTTGCGAGCCTTCGCCGGGCTGAACCGTCTCGCCGTTCTTGATCTCGAACTGCGGGCCCTTGTCACGTGCCGGCTCGGGGCTGTCCGAGCGCAGCGACTTGATGAACTCGACGATCGCCGCCGACTCAGGTCCTTCGAGGCGGCCGTGGTAGCTCGGCATCACCAATTGGTAGCCCTTCACCTGCTTGGCCTTCGGATCCATCATCGACTCGGTGATGTAGGCCTCGTCGGCGAGCTGGATCTGACCGCCCTGCAGAGTTTCCTTGCGCATGTACAGGTCGAGCCACGTCGGGCCGATGTGCGGCGAGCCGTCGATGGAGTGGCACTTGAAGCAGCCGGCCGACTCGGCGAGCTGTTGCCCCATCTTGATCATGGTCGCGTGCGGATCGCGATCCTCGATGGGGGTCTTGGTGCCGTCCTTCTGCTTGGGGCGCGTCTGCATGCGCTGATCGGTGAACCACTTGTCGAAGTCGTGCGGCTCCATGACGATGACCTCGGCGCGCATCGTCGAGTGGCCGGTGCCGCACATCTCGGTGCAGTAGATCGGATAGCGCCCCGGCGCCGTCGCGTTGAACCAGGTCTCGGTGTAGCGGCCCGGCAGGACGTCCTGCTTGACGCGGAACGCGGGCACGAAGAACGAGTGGATGACGACGCGCGAGGTCATCAGCAGGCGCACGTCGCGATGCGCCGGCACGCGCAGCACGTTGACGCCGTTGGGACCGTCGGGATAGGCGAACTTCCACATCCACTGCTTGCCCATCACGTAGACGTCCATCGAGTCTTCGGGCGGCGTCTGCAGCTTGATGAAGTCTTTGTAGCCGATGGCGAACCACAAGAGGAAGAAGAACGCCGGCACGCCGATGATGAGCGCCTCGCCGAGGAAGGTCGTGTAGACCGGCTCGCCCTTGGCGCCGATGCGCCCCTTCCAGCGATACTTGACGTAGAAGCCGACCGCCGCGACGCCGATCAGCGTCGACACGATCATCGTCGTGATGATGACGAAGTAGTGCAGGTGATCAACGGCGGGCGCCATCGTCGACGCCTGCTCCGGCAGCCACAACAGCTTGCGCATGAGCTCGTTCATGGCTGATGAGCCTCCGCGCGACTGCGGCGCAGGTCGCGCCGCCACAACAGGGTCAGAAGAATCACGAGCATCCCCAGCACGGTGAGAGCGCCGATGCGCATGAAGGTGATCGCGAAGACGCGATAGCTCTTGGTCGACGTGTCATAGGCGTAGCAGCGCAACAGCACGCGTTCGAACGTGGTGCCGACCTTGCCGTCGCCGGCTTCGAAGAGCGCCATGCGCACGTCGTTCGACGGATACTGCACGCCGTAGAGGTAGCGCGTGATCTTGCCGTCGGGCGAGAGCGCCATGATGGCGGCGGTGTGGTCCCAGGTCTTGTTGACCGCGTCCCAGCGGAACTTGAAGCCGAGCGCGTCGGCGAGCGCGTCGAGGTTCTGCTTGTCGCCGGTGAGGAACGGCCAATCGTGCCCGTGCTCCTCGGGCAGAAGGCCGAGCGCGCCGAGATACCCGCGCTGCTTGGCCAGCGCCAGCTCCGGCTTCTCGTTGGGATCGAAGCTGACGGTGATGACGCGATATTCCTTGCCCAGCTTCCAGGTCTGCTGGCGCAAGGCGCCGACGATGCCGTTGAGCGTGAGCGAGCAGAGCATCTCGCACTTGAAGTAGACCAGCGCGATGAGGACGGGCTTACCGTCCTTCAAGTAGTCGCCGAGCTGCACGCGCTTGCCGTTCTCGTCGTTGAAGACGAGGTTCGTCGGCACGCGCTCGCCGAGCTTCTCCACCACGCCGACGTTGTCGGGCAGCTTCTCGATGGCGCGCGCCGGCGTCGGCACGACGGCGAAGAGCAGCGCAGCGGCGAGGGCGTGTTTCACTTTTTGCCCCCCGCTTGCGAGACGTACTTGTGCATCGCCTCTTCGATGGGGATGCGCACGATCTTGGCGTTCTTGTCGGCCCAACGATAGTGCTCGAGGCGCGCCTTGGTCTCGGCCTTCTTCGCTTCGCCGTACTTCGACTCGTTGAACGGCCACTGATAGACGATGCCGACCTCGGGCGCGCCGGTCTCGGCCGCCGGCGCCACGTTCATCGGCGTCACGATCGACTTGTTCTCGGCGCGCTGGATCGAGATCGACCACACGGCGCCGATGCCGAAGATGGCGAGCGACACCACCGCGATCACGATGATCCTGCCGGTGGCGATCTTGTCTTCTTCTTGGATGGGCTGTGTCACGGGTGATACTCCATCGAAGAGGCGATGAACGGATCGCCGATCGGCACGAGCAGGCGGCCGCGCATGCGCCAGATGAAGTAGCCGATCACCAGGCCGCCGATGCCGACGAAGGCGAACAGGTCGGACAGATTGAAGTGCGGGCCCGACGGCGAAATCTCGGGCACCACCATCCAGTACATGTCGACGGCGTGCACCACCAGCATCCACACCGCCATGAAGCCGAGCTTCTTCGGGCTGAACTTCAGCTCCTTCGACAACAGGATCACGAAGGGCAGCGTGAAGTGGAACAGTACGAGGAAGTAGCCGACCCACTTCCAGTCGCTGTAGAGGCGCATGTGGAACCACGGCGTCTCGTCGGGAACGTCGGCGATCCAGATGAGCATGAACTGGCAGAACGCGGTGTAGCCGTGGAAGCAGACGAAGGCGAAGAGCAGCTTGCCCATCGAGTGCAGATGGTGGCCGCTCATCGGCGTCTTGACCCAGACGCTGACGAGGATCCACACCGCCATGCCGGCCATGATGGCGCCGGCGAGGATCTGCAGGCCGAACATCGACGAGTAGAAGGTCACGTCGAGCGACATGAGCCAATCGAACGCGGCGAAGCTGGCCGCGAAACCGAGGAACGGCAGCGAGCCGGGGCCGAGCCGCCACATCGCCGCCGTGTTGAGCGGCGCCTCGCCGCGATCCTGGCCCTCGGACAAGCGCAGCAGGCGCTCGGCGACGAAGACGAAGACGAGCAGGTAGATCACGGCGCGCGCGACCCACATCCCGTGGTTCATGAACCCGTGGCGGTGCGTGAACAGCCGCTGGGCCTCCTCGCGCCCCGCCTCGGGCACGAGGTTGATGTTGAGCCACGGGTAGAGATCGCTCGCCCACAGAAGGATGGGGATGAACAGGATCACGAAGATCGGCGCGGTGGCGCTGATGAGCTCGAGCGTGCGGCGCGGCAGGATCACCCAGCGCGCCTTGGCGCCGTGGAACGAGCACAGCCAGCCGAGGGCGCCGATCATCGGCGTGAGCCAGAAGAAGAAGGCCCACAGCCACGAGTAGACGGCGCGCCCGGGCGTGGAGAAGCTCATCGACACGAACCACAGCGCGATGCCGACGACGCCGACGAGCGTGGCGACAATCATGTTGTTGCGGCCGCCGTCCCACGGCGCGCGCGGCAGCACGATTTCCTTCCCGGCGCTCATTCCGCTCCCTCTTTCGGCGACTCTTCTTGCACGGACTTGGCCTTCTTCGGCTCTTCGATCGGCTTATCGAGCTCGTCGCGCTTGTCGGCGGGCACGTCGTCCAAGGATGCGTGCTGGCTCAGCTGTAGCGCCTTGACGTAGTTGGCGATCGCCCAGCGATCGGCGACCGAGACCTCGCCGTCGTAGCGCGGCATGTAGCCGTAGCCGTTGGTGGCGACGTCGAAGATCTTCTCGACCGGATAGGCGCGCACCTTGTCGTCGACGAGCGTGGGCGGTCCGCGCAGCGACATCTTCGAGGCCACGATGCTGTCACCGTCGCCGGCGTAGCCGTGGCAGACCGCGCAATGGATGTCGAAGCGCTCGCGTCCGCGCTGAACCAGCGCCGCGGTCACCGGCGGCGCCGTCGTGATGTCGACGACGTGCTCGCGCGCGACCGCGCCGACCGGCGGCATCCGCATCGAGCGCCCGTCGGTGTAGTAGCTGTTCTCGAAATACGGCTTCATCTTCTCTTGCCGCATCATGGGATCGATGTCGCTCTCGGTGCAGCCGATCAGCGTCAGCGCGCCGAGGATCCCCAATACGACGGTCGTGGTGGCGCGCATCAGTTGAGCTGCTCCGTCACGAAATCGGTTTCCTCGGCACCGAGCTCCTTGAGCTCGGCCTGCAGCGCGTTGGGATCCTCGCCGACCAGCTCGATCGAGATCCAGAAGCGGTCGATCGACGCGCGGCGGAAGCCCGGCGCCTCGAACACCGGGTGATAGAGCCGCGGAAAGCCCATCCACGCCAAGACGCCGAAGAACGCCGTCAGCGCCGAGAGCAGAACGCCGCACTCGAACGTGATCGGGATGAACGCCGGCGCCGAGTGCAGCGGGCGGCCGCCGACGTTGATCGGATAGGCGATCACCGAGCACCACTAGAGCAGCGTGTAACCGCCGAGCACGCCGAAGAGCGCGCCGGTGCCGACCATCTTCGGGACGATCGACTTCGGCAGCCCGAGCGCTTCATCGATGCCGTGGATGGCGTACGGCGTATAGGTCTCGACCTCGCCCTTGACCGTCTCGGTCATGCGCTTGGCCGCGACGAGCATCTTCTCCGGCTCCTTGAAGCCGGCCATGACGAACTGGCGGGGCTTTTCGACGGGGCTAGCCATGGAGGGTCTTGTGCCTCATCTCGTGCGCCATTTCCTTGATCTCGCTCGCCGCCACCGACGGGACGAAGCGAAGGAACAAGAGGAAGTTCATGCCGAAGAAGCAGATGGTGCCGGTGAAGAGCGCGAGATCGATCACCGTCGGCGCGTACATCGACCAGCTGCCCGGGATGAAGTCGCGGTGCAGCGAGATGACGATGATGTTGAAGCGCTCGAGCCACATGCCGATGTTCACGAAGAGCGCCGCGAACCACATGATGAGCAGCGAGCGGCGGATCTTGCGGAACCAGAAGATCTGCGGGACGAGCACGTTGCAGAACATCTGGAACCAGAAGAACGGCGCGTAGGGGCCGGTCATCTTGATGCCGAGGTGGCCGTTCTCGAACTGCGAGCCCGAGTACCAGTCGTTGAAGATCTCGACGCAGTAGCCGTAGGCGACGATCCATCCCGTCGCCAGGATGATCTTGTTCATCGCTTCGAGGTGCCGCAGCGTGACGACGTGCTTGAGCCCGAGGAACTCGCGCGCCGGCACGATCAGCGTCACGACCATCGCGAAGCCCGAGAACACGGCGCCGGCGACGAAGTAGGGCGGGAAGATCGTCGTGTGCCAGCCGGGCAGCTGCGACGTGGCGAAGTCGAAGGACACGATCGTGTGGACCGAGAGCACCAGCGGCGTGGCCACGCCGGCGAGCAGGCCGTAGGCGCTCATGTAGTCGCGCCAGTGACGGCCCGCGCCGCGCCATCCGAGCGAGCAGATGCCATAGATCTTCTGCGCCCACTTGCCGGTCGAGCGATCGCGCAGCGACGCGAAGTCGGGCAGGAGGCCGAGGTACCAGAAGAGCAGCGACGTCGTGAAGTAGGTCGACACCGCGAACACGTCCCACATCAGCGGCGAGCGGAACTGCGGCCAGATGCCGAGCGTCGACGGATAGGGGAAGAGCCAATAGGCGGCGAACCACGGCCGTCCGGTGTGGATGACGGGGTAGAGCGCCGCGCACATGACGGCGAACAGCGTCATCGCTTCCGAGAAGCGGTTGATCGAGGTGCGCCACTTCTGCTGGAAGAGCAGAAGGATCGCGGAGATCAGCGTGCCGGCGTGACCGATACCGATCCACCAGACGAAGTTGATGATGCCGAAGGCCCAGGCGATCGGGATGTTGTTGCCCCAGACGCCGATGCCCTTCCAGACCGTGTAGCCGATCGCGGTGAAGAGCATGCCGGTGCCGGCGGCGGCGGCGAGGAAGAGCATCCACCAGCCCTTCATCGTCGGCTTCCACACCGGCGCGAACAGGCTGTCGGTGATCGACAGATCGTCGTCGGGCCCCTGGATCAACGGCTCGGGCGTGATTGCCGCGGGTAACGTACGCGCGGGCTCAGCCATTGTTGCACCGCTCGCTCATTCCAGCGCTCCGCGCAAGTCGGCTCGCTGCACTCGCCTCCAGGGCGCGAAAATCGAGCGCTTCCATTCGCTCGCTCATCAGGCCAACTCCGGGTTCCGGTTCTTCACGCGCGCCATGTGGACGGTGCGCGGGCGGGTTCCGAGCTCGTGCAGGACGTCGTACGCGCGCACGTCTTGTTGCCAGCGCGAGACCTCGGTCGACTTGTCGTGGATCGAGCCGAACACGATCGCCTTGGACGGGCAGGCCTGCTGGCAGGCGGTCACGATCTCGCCGTCGGCGATCTCGCGGCCGGCGACGCGCGCGTCGATGCGCACGCGCTCGATGCGCTGCACGCAGTAGGTGCACTTCTCCATGACGCCGCGGCTGCGCACCGTGACGTCGGGGTTCATCGCCATGCGCGCGATGTTCTGCACGCTCGGGTGGTAGTCGAGGAAGTTGAAGCGGCGCACCTTGTACGGGCAGTTGTTCGAGCAGTAGCGCGTGCCGATGCAGCGGTTGTAGGCCATCTCGTTGAGGCCTTCGTCCGAGTGCACGGTGGCGTTGACCGGGCAGACGTACTCGCACGGCGCTTTTTCGCAGTGCACGCACATCATCGGCTGCGCGCCGATGCTGTGTGGCTCGTCGATGCCGCCCGAGTAGTAGACGTCGAGGCGGAGCCACTGCATCTCGCGCGAGCGCTTGACCTGGTCGCGCCCGACGACGGGGATGTTGTTCTCGGCGACGCAGGCGGTGACGCAGGCGGAGCAGCCCGTGCACTTGTTGAGGTCGATGGCCATCGCCCAGCGGAAGCCGGTATACGAATGCGGCTCGTACATCGACTCGGTCTCGCCTTTGACCTCGTCGACGATGGGCAGGTGCTTCTGCATGACCGCGCGGTTCGCCACTTCGAGCGCGATCGGGCGCCCTTCCTGGTTCCAGTGCTCCTGCGTGATGGCGAGCTTGTCGCCGTGGCCCGCCTTCTCGAGGGTCACGCCGGGCTCGACCCACTGGTTCGCCGCCATGATGGGGTAGACGTCGACGCCGCAGCCGCGCGCGTTCACTTCGGCGCCGATGTTGCGGCCGTATCCGACGGAGATGGTGACCGAATCGTCTGCATGGCCCGGCTGGATCAGAACCGACGCAGTAACCGATCCGCCTTTGGTCTTGAGCGTGGCGCGATCGTGCGTCTTCAAGCTGAGCTTGCGGCCCATCGCGGGAGAGATGATGAGCGCGTTGTCCCAGGTCAGCTTCGTGAC
>DASXOU010000315.1:0-4893 GCA_036494045.1 Polyangia bacterium
TCCTCCTCGAAGAGCGCCGCGGCGTGATCGACTTCCGCGTCGTCGGCGACGGCGCCGCGCGCGCGTTCGCCGACGAGCCGGGCGGTCACCGCTGGCAGCGCGTGCCGCCCAACGAGCGGCGCGGCCGCGTGCACACCAGCACCATCACTGTCGCCGTCCTGCCCGAGCCGAGCGCGGTCGAGGTACGCGTGGACGAGCGCGACCTCGATTGGTCGACCTGCCGCGGCACCGGCGCCGGCGGGCAGAAGCGCAACAAGACCGAGTCGACCGTGCTGCTCACGCATCGCCCGAGCGGCCTGCAGGTGCGCTGCGAGAGCTCGCGCTCGCAGCAGCACAACCGCGCACTGGCGCTCGTACTCCTACGCGCGCGTTTGTGGGCCGCCGAGCGCGAGCGCGTGTCGAGCGCGCGCGCCGCCGAGCGACAGGCGCAGAAGGGCAGCGGCATGCGCGGCGACAAGCGGCGCACCATCCGCTGTCAGGACGGCGTCGTCACCGATCATCTCCTCGGCAAGCGCTGGCCGCTGCGCGACTACTTGCGCGGCGAGTGGTGATCCGACGGCCGCGTCAGCCACCACGCCCACGCGATGAACAGCGCCTGAAACGGCAGCCGCGCCCACAGCGCCGCGCTCGACGCGTGCAGCCCGGGCGGCGAGATGTGGTGCACCGCCATGTTCACGTTCGCCGGAAACACCGCGACCAAGAGCGCGATGATCCCCCACGCCGCCGCGCGCCGCAGCCGCGGCCACGGCACCACCAGGCCGATGCCGCCCGCGAGCTCGGCCACGCCCGACACCCACACGAGCACGCGCGGCGCCGGCCATCCGGCCGGAACCATCGCCGCGTAGACGTCGGTGATCGCGAAGTGGCCGACGCCCGACGCGACCAGGAACAGCACCATCAGCCAGCGCGCGATCCGCTTTCCGCGGCTCTCGTCGGTCACGGCGTCATCGCGTCGAGAAACGCGAGCACCGCGTCGCGCCCTTGGATGAGCTGCGCGCCGTCCCAGATCGCCGGCGTCGTGGCGCCGCCGTGCGCGGCTAGATCGGCCTGGACCTCGGGATAGAACACGTTGCGAAAGCGGATCGCCTCGGCGAGCCCGCGATCGACCACGCGCTTGCGCGCCGCCGCCGAGCCTTCGTCGTTGGTCGCGTGAAACAGCCAGACCGTGGCGTCGTCGCTCACGCGCGGTCGCTTCGTTCGCCCGGCAGCGTCGCCACCGTCGCGCGCGCCACGCTCGTGCCGAGCAGGATCGCCGCCACCACGCCGTCGAGCCACAGCCCCATCTTCAGCGTCGCCAGCTCCGTCCACGGCACGCCGCCCGTCAGCGCCGAGAACAGCGGCCCGACGACGCACGCGATCAGCGCCACCATGATCGCGCGCACCAGCGCCTTGGGCGGCCGCGGCGCGAACGCCGCGACCAGTGCCACCATCGCCAGGCCAATGCGCACGCCCGCGTGCAGCTGCGACTGGACGATCGCCGCCGGCGGCATGCCGTGCCCCGCCAGCTCCTTGGCGATGTGCTGCGGCAAGATCACCGTCAGCACCGACGCCGCGCCGGCGAGCACCGCGTACGCGCCCAGCGTCACGCGCTGCACCTTGTGTAACAGCGCCAACATGCTCGCGCGCTGCGCCAGCGCCTCCGCCGTCGGATCGGCCGGCTTGCGCCCCGGCACCACGTACCACAGCCGCGCGATCAAGATCGCACCCAGGATCGCGAACGGCAACGGCGCCAGCGGCCACACGTCGTACTCGGCGCCGGGCACCTTCGGATCTTTGTACGCGTCGAGGAGCGGCCCGAGCGAGCGCGTGATGATCGCGCCGGCCAGATACTGCGCGCCGTCGAAGAGCCCGGCCGCCGTCGCCACCGCCTTCTTGCCGCCGAAGTCCATCGACGCCGCGCCGCCGACGAGCGAGTGCGCGCTCTGGATGAAGAACGCGATCATCAAGAGCAGCAGCGCGCCGGTCCACGGCGAGTGCAGCCCGCCCTGCGCCATCAGCGCCAGCATCAGCGCCATGCCGAGGAACGCGAAGAAGATGACCGGCGCGCGCCGCGCCCCGAACAGCTTGTCGCTCGCGTTGCCCGCGACGAGCCCGCCGGCGACGGCCGCGATCGGCGTGCCGTACGCGACCATGATGTAGGGCAGGAACTTGGTCATCTGCCCCGTCGCCAGATGAAACGCGTCGCCGTAATAGCCGGCCCAGAACTGATCGATCGAGTTGCGCACCATCCCGATGCACATCGACGCCGCCGCGATCATCCACATCGCCGGCGACGCGAACACCTTGCGCATCACGAACCCGAGCGTCGCCGGTTGCGCCGCTTCTTCCTTGCTCTCGTCGGCGGTGTGAAACTCGTAGCCAGCGTCGGCGGGCGTCGCCGACACGAAGAACAAGTTCACGAAGAACATCACGACCAGGATCGCCGCCGGAATCCAGAACGCCCACCACCACGGCAGCGTCACCAGGATGAGCGGCGCGCCGTAGAACGCGAACAGCCGCCCCGACTGGATCATGATGCCGAAGATGCCGGCGAAGGTGCCGCGCTCCTTGACGTGGAACCAGGCGGCGTTGATCTTCACGATCGACAGCGCGCCGAACGATTGGAAGTAGTGGTTGCAGCCCCACAAGACCGCCATCAACGACACCATCGACGTCGCGTTCATGCCGGCGGCGAACTGCGCCGGCACGACGACGGTGGAGCCCTTCATCACCGCCACGTGCTTGACGTACAGGTGCGTGAAGCCGAACAACAGGTTGAACAGCGCCGCGCCCGCCGAGCCGATGAGGATGGCGCGCTTGCCGCCGATCTTGTCGGCGAGCGGCCCGTTCAAGAACACCGCGAGCCCGTAGACGAGCACGCCCATGGCCGCGACTTGCGAGTACTGCGTGTGCGACCAGCCGAACGCTTCCTTCATCGCCTGCTGGACCGCCGGCAGGTTGTAGCGCGACATGTAAAAGAACGCGTACATCAGGCCGAGGAAGACCCAGTTCTGCACGCGCCGTCCGCGGAAGCCGTCCGGATGCTCGACGGGAATTTCGTTGCCGCCGCTGGTGTCGACGAAGCTCATCGTTGCGCACGGTTTGATATCACGCCGAGCACGTGGTGTCATGCGCGCGTGGACGATCTGGGCGATCTCGCGGTCAAGCATCTGCAAGCGCTCTTGCGCATCGACACCACGAATCCGCCCGGCAACGAGACGCCCGCCGCCGAGTACATGGCCGATCTCCTGCGCGCCGCCGGCCTCGAGCCGACGCTCGTCGGCGAGACGCCGGATCGAATGAACGTGATCGCGCGCCTGAAGGGCACCGGCGCAAAACCGCCGCTGCTCCTCGCCGCGCACCTCGACGTCGTCCCCGCCGAGCCGGAGAGCTGGACCCATCCGCCGTTCGGCGGCGAGATCCACGACGGCTACTTATGGGGCCGCGGCGCCATCGACATGAAGCACATGGCCGTCATGTCCGCGCTCGTCGTCGCGCGCCTCAAGCAGGAAGGCGCCAAGCCCGAGCGCGACATCATCTTCGCCGGCGTCGCCGACGAGGAGGCCGGCTGCGATCATGGCTCGCGCTGGCTCGTCGATCACCATCCCGACCTCGTGCGCGCCGAATACGCGCTCGGCGAAGCCGGCGGCTTCTCGGTGCGCATCAACGGCCGCGTGCTCTATCCCATCCAGGTCGCCGAAAAAGGCGCCGTGTGGATGAAGCTGCGCGCCACCGGCCGCCCCGGCCACGGCTCGATGCCGCGCGAAAACAACGCCGTCGCCAAAATGGGCGAAGCGGTGGCGAAGCTCGCCGGCACGCGACTGCCGCAGCATCGCACCGCGGTCGTCGATCGCTACCTCAAGATCGTCGCCAAGACGCAGCCGTTCCCCGCCAACAAGCTCTTGCCGCTCATGCATCACCGCCGCGTCGCCGATTTCCTGCTCGCGCGCACGCCCGACAAAGGCGTCGCCGCCGCCACCGCCGCCGTGCTCTCGAACAGCGCGGTGCCGACGATGCTGAAGGCCGGCGTCAAGACCAACGTCATCCCCGGCTTCGCCGAAGCGTGGGTCGACGGCCGCTCGCTGCCGGGCCAGACCGCCGCCGATCTCATCCGCGAGATCAAGGACGTCATCGGCCACGAGATCGCCATCGACGTCGAGCGCGACATGCCGCCCGTCGAGATCGATCCGCAGTCGCCGCTATGGGACACGATGGTCGCGACGCTGAAGAAGCACGATCCGGAAGGTATCGCCGTCCCCTATCTCGCGCCCGGCTTCACCGACGCCAAGAGCTGGTCGCGCCTCGGCACGCGCGCGTACGGCTTCATGCCGGTGCGCTTCCCCGACGACGGCGTCAAGTTCGCCGATCTGTTCCACGGCCACGATGAGCGCATCCCCGTCGAGGGATTGAAGTGGGGCGTCGCCGTCCTCTACGACGTCGTGCGCGCCTTCACTTGCGGATGACCGTCGCCGCCGCCGTCTTGTCGAAGAGCGCCACGAACTTGTCGTAGGTCTTGGACGGCGACGTGAACGTGATGGTCGCGTGCTGGTTGCCGACGGGCACGTAGAACTGCAGCTGCCGCGTCGGCTGCGGATCCTCGGCCTGCGGCGGCGTCGGCAGCTCGAAGAGGAAGCGCACCGCGCTCACGCCGCCGATGGTGGTATTGCGCGCGTCGAGCACCTTGAGCTCCGCGCCCCCGAGGAGCTTCGCCACCGACCTCTGCGCGTCGGCGATGTACTTGGTGACGAACGCGGGCGACACCGGCGTGCCGCCCGACTGCACATTGGCCTGCATGGCGAGATGGTCCGCCTCGTCGACGGCGAGCGTGAAGTAGGCGCGCCCGTCGCCCGACTTGTCGGTCCAGCCGCTCGGCACCTTGAACGAAAAGTGTGGCGCCGGCGCGTCGGCGAACAC
>DASXOU010000316.1:0-2465 GCA_036494045.1 Polyangia bacterium
CAGATCTGGGTGATGGCGTCGGACGGCTCGGGACAGCGCAAGCTGACGCGGCGCGGGAACTACAATCAGGAGCCGTCGTGGTGCCCGCGCGCGGATACGCCGGCGATCGCGTTCTCGGCGCGCGACGAGAAGCTGGCGACCGACATCTTCACGATCAATCCCGACAACGAGCAGTACACGCGCGTCACCGAAGGGCACGGCTCGAGCGTGCGGCCGACGTGGGCTCCCAATGGGCGCGCCATCGCGTTCGAGCGGGCGAGCGGGATCTGGGTGTCGACGGCGGATGGGCGCACCGAGCGGCAGGTGTACAAGGGCAGCGCACGGGCGCCGCAGTGGTCGCCGTCGTTGATGAGGAAGTAGTGAAGGTTGCGGCGATCGATGTCGGGACGAACACGGCGCTGTTGACGATCGCCGACGGCGATCGCGCGATCGAAGAGCGCTCGGAGATCGTGCGGCTCGGCGAAGGGCTCGACAAGAGCGGGCGGCTCAAGGACGAGGCGATCGCGCGCACCGTCGCCGCCGTCGAGGAATTCGCGCGGGCGATCGCGCGGCACGGGTGCGATCGCGTGGCCGCGGTGACGACCGAGGCCGTGCGCAAAGCGGCGAACGGCGGCGACTTCGTGGCGCGCGCGTCGGCGGCGCTGGCGCCGGTCGGCGGGCGCATGGAAGTGATCGACGGCGAGCGCGAGGCGCGGCTGTCGTGGCGCGCGGTGGCGTCGTCATTTCCGTCGCTGCGCGGGCCGCGCACGGTGGTCGACATCGGCGGCGGCTCGACCGAGCTCATCGTCGGCGAGCGCGACGTCGAGGACGTGGTGTCGGTGCCGATCGGCTCGGTGCGGCTGACCGAGCGCTGCCTTCTGCACGATCCGCCGACGGCCGCGGAGCGCGCGCAGCTCGAGCGTACCATCGCAGACGCGTTCGCGAAGGCGCCGAAGCCGCGCGGCACCGTCGTCGGCATCGCCGGCACGGTGACGACGCTCTCGGCGATCGCGCAGGAGCTGCGTAGCTACGACGCCACGCTGGTGCACGGCTCCAAGCTGACGAGCGCCAAGCTGCACGAGCTCACCGAGCGGCTGGCGGCCATGCCGCTCGACGAGCGGCGCCGCGTGCCCGGGCTCGATCCCAAGCGCGCCGACGTCATCGTCGCCGGCGCGTTCATCCTCGCGTCCGTGATGGCGGCGGCCGGCGCCGATGCGTGCCTGGTGAGCGATCGCGGCATCCGCTGGGGCCTGGTCTACGAGCTCGTCGAAGCGTAGCTATTCGTCGGCGGCCGCGACCGGATCGCCGCAGTGCTGCTTGAGCGCTTCGCGCAACAGCTCGAGGTGCACCGATCGCTTCGACATGCGGCGCACCTTGGCTCCCGACAGCCGCACCGGAATCGTCGCCAGCGGATATTGCGCGCCGAGCTGCGCCATCGCCTCGAGCCCCTCTTGCATCAGCGTGTCGAGCAGGACCAGGCACGGGCGCGCGATCCGCGTCAGCAGCCGCTTGGCCTCGAGGAGCGAGCTCGCCGAGACGACCTTGTAGCCGAGCCGCTCCGCGAGCCGGCGCACCGACTCCTGCATCTGGCGATCGTCCTCCAGCACCAGCACCAATCGAGAGAGCATACCGATACGATTTTCAAGGCGCGCGCCAGTTCACATTCTGCACGCCGGCGTCGCAACCGCGCGAAAGTGACGGCTGCGTGCAAGCGACGCTCGTCCGCTTTTCGCCGGATATGCCGGCGCGCTTCTCAAAGTCGGCGCTGGCACGGCGTACCGTGGCCATTGGACAAGTGAACGGTGATATATCTGGGCGCGCGAAACGTTTGCGGCCGGGTGTTCGTGAAATCGTCCACTACGCACAAATATCGCCCTGACATCGACGGGCTGCGGGCCGTCGCGATCCTCCTGGTCATCGCCTATCACGCGTTTCCCACGCGCGTGCGCGGCGGCTTCATCGGCGTCGACGTCTTTCTGGTGATCTCGGGATTCCTGATCAGCAGCAACATCTTTCAGGGGCTCGAGCGGCGCTCGTTCTCGCTCGTCGACTTCTATGGGCGGCGCTGCCGCCGCATCCTCCCCGCGCTGGTGCTGGTGCTGGCGTCGGTGACGCTGCTCTCGTTCTTCGTGTCGGCGGGGCTCGACTTCACGCGGCTCGGCAAGCACCTCGTGGCCGGCGCGACCTTCACGTCGAACATCCTCCTACTGCGCGAGAGCGGATATTTCGACGCGGCGTCGGAGCTCAAGCCGTTTCTCCATTTGTGGTCGCTCGGGATCGAGGAGCAGTTCTATCTCTTCTGGCCCGCGCTCGCGCTCATCGCCTGGCGCGTGCGGCTCAAGCTGCCGCTGGTGGTCTTCGCGCTGTTGGCCGCGTCGTTCGCGGTGAATCTTCGTTGGGCCGCGCAGCATCCGGCCAAGGACTTCTATCTTCTGCCGAGCCGTTTCTGGGAGCTGCTCGCCGGATGCGCGCTGGCGCTGCCGTCG
>DASXOU010000317.1:0-4457 GCA_036494045.1 Polyangia bacterium
CGCCGAGGCCACGCTCGTCGACGCCGCGCGCCGCAGCGACATCTACGCGCGCAGCCTGTTCGCCACCTCGCCGAGCGTGTGGACCTCGCTCATCCGCGACGATCCCGACGGCGCCGCGGCGCGCCTGGCCGAGGGGCGCAAGGATTGGCCCGACGAGCCGTTCCTGCTCGTCCACTACCTCGAGATGACCTCGGGCGCGGCGATCGATCTCTATCGCGGCGACCCGGCGGCGGCGAAGAAGCGACTCGACGACGGGCTGGCGCGGCTGCGCACGAGCGTGCTGTCGAAGATGCCGTGGGTGATGGCGGAGTACCGCCGCTATTACGCCTGCGCGGCGACCCGGGTCGGCGACGTGGCCGCGGCGCGCAAGTGGCTGGGGCCGCTGTCCGCGCTCGACGCGCCGCTGGTACACGGATACCTCGCCGCCTACGAC
This sequence comes from Polyangia bacterium, assembly GCA_036494045.1. GTDB lineage: Bacteria > Myxococcota_A > Polyangia > Palsa-1104 > Palsa-1104 > JAQBQH01. The sequence continues at coordinate 434 of DASXOU010000317.1, forward strand.
GGCATCTTCGCGCTGCGCGCCGGACGCGCCGACGAGGGCGAGCGCCGGCTCGTCGAGGGCATCCACAGCTTCGACGACGCCGGCACGCCGCAGCTCTCGCAGGCGGCCAAGTTCCAGCTCGGGCGCGCCGTCGGCGGCGTCGAAGGCGCGCGCATGAGCGACGAGGCGCTCGCCTGGATGCGCGCCGCCGGCGTGGCGCGTCCCGAGCCGATGATCGACTTGCTCTTACCGCCGGTGTAGAACCCGCGCATGGATCCGATGGGGCAACTGCTGCAGCACAACCCGATGCTGGTGGTGCTGGTTCTCGTCGGCTTTCCGTCGCTGACGTGGGCCGCGGCCTATGCGCGCCGCCCGTCGCCCGCGCGGCGGCGCATGGCGGTCGGCGCCTTCGTGGCGATGCTCGCGCTCACGGCCGTCGCCGTGCTCGAGGCGCTGCACGGCGGCGCGCCCTGGTGGCCGCCGCTCGCTTGCGGCGGAGTCATCGCCGCGCTGTGGGCTACAGCGATCCTTTTTCGACGCGGCTGATGCCTTCGTCCTTGGTCGCCGGCTCGTTGCCGTCGAAGCGGACGCGCTGCGGACCCGCTGCCTTTTTGTTTCCTGGCGCCGGCATCTTCGCCGGCGCCGCGTCGGGATACAGATAGACCAAGCTCACCGCCGGGCGCTTGCCGCCGTTGAGCTGCACGCGATAGACGTGGCCGCCGGCGAACTGTCCGCGCTCGAACTTCAGCGTGTTCACGACGACGGCGATGGTGAGCGTGCGCGCCGGCGTGCCTGGCGTGACGTCGATGACGTCGGCGCTGACGCCGTCGCCTTCGAGATCGAGCCGCCAGCCGCCCGACGCCGTCGCGTGCAGCGCGAGCGCCTTCTGCGCGCGGTTGGCGACGGAGACGCGTACCGACTCGACGTGCTTGACGGGCAAAGGCTCGAGCGCGTTCGCCGTCGCGACGAAGCCGAGCGCGCTCACCAACAAGGCCAATCCACGCATGCTGCCCCCTATGGCCGGGATCGCAATAACACGACCATACGGCCGAACGCTACTGTTCTTACGGGCAGGTGAACGAAGAGGCGAGCGAGGGGACGAGCATCAGGATGCTCGTGCTGAAGCAGACGTGCTGGCCGGTTGCAACCGACGTGCAGCAGTCGGGCAGGCCGCTGCCGCCGCCGTTGTCGGTGCAATCGGCGCTGTTCACACAGGCGCGATCGAGGCCGCTGCCTTGCGCCGAGATCGACGGCGCGCACGCGGAGCCGGCGGTGCACGCGACCGACGTCGGCGTGTAGTTGCTGATGGTGATGCAGCAGGCGTCGGTGGCGCTCGGGCAGTCGCTCGGCTTTGCGCACTGGGCCGAGAGGCCGCCGTCGGGGCAAGAGCTCATGCACATCGGCGTCATGCCGACGATGCAGCAGGTTTGGCCGCCGCTGCAGCTATGGCCGCCGCAGAATCCGTCGGTCGAGGTCATGTCCACCGGCGTCGCGAGATCGGCGACGCTCGCCGAGCCGCCGCCGCCACCTGAGCCGGCGGTGCCGCCGCCGCCGGTGCCACCCGAGCCGCCGCTGCCGCCCGAGCCGCCGCCGCATCCGAACGCCGCCAGCGCAGCGGCCAGGCCGATCGCGCGAATCATATGCGGTTTGTATCCCAGAGCACCGTTCGAGGCCAGCGAACGCTTGGCCTGTCCAATTTCCGAGATTCGTGGCATACACGCCGACCATGCAGGTGCAGAACCTCGGCGATGTGTGGCGTCGCCGGAAGAAGACGGTGCCGGCAGGTTTGTCGTCGGTGCCGCAGCTCTCGGGCGGCTTGCCTCTCATCGGACACTCGGTGGAGTTCGTGCGCTCGACGATCGAGCTTCTGGCGCGAGCGCAGCGCGAGCTCGGCGAGGTCGCGGCCTTCACCGTGTTCAACCGCAAGATGGTCGCGGTGTTCGGGCCCGAGGCGCACGAAGCGGTGTTCCGCGCGCCCGATGCGATCTTGTCGCCGTCGGAGGCGTACAAGATCATGACGCCGGTGTTCGGCAAGGACATCGTCTACGACGCGCCGCCGGAGAAGATGGCCGAGCAGCTCAAGATGCTGTTGCCCGCGCTCAAGGACAAGCGCATGCGCACGTACGGCGAGGCCGTCGTGCTCGAGACCGAGAAGAACACCAAGGAGTGGGGCGAAGCGGGCGTCATCGACTTCGTCGACTTCTGTCGCGTCTTGACCAACTTCACGTCGTCGCGCTGCCTGCTCGGCAAGGAGTTCCGCGAAGGGATGACCGAGGAGTTCGCGGCCGTCTATCACGACCTGGAAAAGGGCGTCACGCCGCTGGCGTACATCAACGCGCACCTGCCGATCCCGTCGTTCCGCAAGCGCGACAAGGCGCGCGTGCGCATGGTCGAGATGATCACCAGCGTCATCCGCGCGCGCTTGCGCGATCGCACCCAGGGCGAGGATTTTTTGCAGACGCTCATGGAGGCGCGCTACTCCGACGGGCGCGCGCTGACCGAGAACGAGATCACCGGCATGCTGCTCGCCGGCATGTTCGCCGGGCATCACACCTCGTCGGTGACGACGGCGTGGACGCTGATCGAGCTGTTGCGCAATCCGGAATACCTGAAGCGCACCGTCGCCGAGATCGACGGCGTGTTCGGCAACGGCACGCCGGTGAGCCACGCGGCGTTGCGCGAGCTCGGGGTGACGGAGAACGCGGTCAAGGAGTCGCTGCGGCTGCATCCGCCGCTGTTCATGCTGGTGCGCGTGGCGCAGCAGGACTTCACGTTCAAAGAGTGGTTCATCCCGAAGGGGACGTGGATCGTCATCTCGCCGACGGTGTCGCATCAGATGGAGAGCGTGTTTCGCGATGCGCGCGCGTTCGATCCCGATCGCTTCGCGCCGCCGCGCGAAGAGGACAAGCGCGATTTTGCGTACATCTCGTTCGGCGGCGGGCGGCACAAGTGCCTGGGCAACGCGTTCGCGATCCTGCAGATCAAGGCGATCCTGGCGCTGCTGCTCGGGCAGTACGAGTTCGAGCTCGCGGGCGACGCGATCGATTCCGATTTTCATGGGCTCGTCGTCGGGCCGAAAGAGCCTTGCCGCGTGCGTTATCGCAAGCGGGCGCAGCCGTCGGTGACGATGAACGCGGCGGCCGAGCTTTCGAAGCTGGCGTCGCCCGAGGAGATGGCGGCGGCGATGCAAGCACACGGCGCCAATGGCCACGCCAACGGCAATGGCCACGCCGCGAAGTCGCAACCGAAGAAGCTGAAGATCCAGCTCGACACCGATTTGTGCCAGGGCCACGCGGTGTGCGTCGGCGAGGCGCCCGAGGTGTTTCGCATCGGCGACGACGGCAAGGTCGAGCTCGCGCTCGATCTAATCGGCGGGGATCTACCGCTTTCGTTGTATGGGAAGGTTCACGAAGCCGCGCAGTATTGCCCGACGCGGACGATCAAGCTTCGCTACGAATAATCGTTAGAAGTGGGTGCAGGTGGCGACGTAGCAGCTTTGATCGCCGCCCGACTCGGAGTAGCAGCGGTCGAGCGCGTCGTCCTCGACGGAGCTCATGTTGCCGAGCCCGAAGCCGGCGAACGTGTTGATCGAGACCGGGTACTGATCGCCGTATGAATCCTCGGCGGTGCAGCTGACGCTGTGGACCTCGTTCCAGTTCCAGTAGTAGGCCGGACGCGCGAACTCGGGATGCTCCCAATGCTTCCACGGGTGCGCGCCCCAGCGGACCGCCTTCGGCGCGAGCACGCGGACCGCATGCGCGCGCACCATCGGCCCGTGCGGATGCGCGCCGGGCGCGTGCGCCTGGAACTTCGGCGGCTCCGGACGCGGCGCGTAGTGGCGCTCGTCTTTGGGCGCGCCGTGCTCTTCGTGGCCGCGCTCTTCGTGATGCTGGGCGAAGGCGATCGGCGCTGCGATGAGCGAGGTGATTCCTGCTGCAACGAGGAATTGGACTGGGCGTAGTTTGGTCATGGGGCGACGTTATCGCGCGCCCCATCGCAATTTCAACCCGCGCGACTGCGAATTATTTGCGCGGCAGCGTCAGGC
>DASXOU010000318.1:0-7472 GCA_036494045.1 Polyangia bacterium
GATGAGCGCGCGTCGATCGGGCGGGAGCCAGGCGAGCAGCTCGTCGACGTCGACGGCGGAGCTCGCGGGCAGCGCGTGCAGACGGCCGTCGATGCGCAGGACGGTGGGATCGCCGTTGCGCAAGTGCACGTCGCTGGCGCCGCGCGCGCACGCCTGCTGCAAGAGCACGGCGATCGACGCCGGCGGCGGCGCAGACGGTTCGGCGCGCGGCGGCGGCGGCGGCGGTGTCGCGCGCGGCGGCGGCGCGCTCGTCGCCGGCGAATTTGCGGCGCGCGCCGGCGCCGAGCTTGCCGTGCGCGGCGGCGCCGAATTTGCCGCGCGTGGCGCGCCGCGTCGCATCGTCACCTCGAACGCGAGTGGCTCGCCCGCGCCGCGCCGCTCGATGGTGACGGCGAAGCTGTGCGCGCCGTCGTCGGGCGCGTAGATCAGCTCGACGCGGCCGCGGCTGCGCAACAGCGCCTCGCGCTCGGCGGTCAACAGCGGATCGACGAGATGGCGCAGCATCTCGTCGGGCGTCGGCGGAAACGAGAGCCGCACCGGCGATCCGCGCTGGAACATTCGCGGCGGCTGATCGGTGGCGAGCCGCAGCTCGTCGGCGTCGTGTTGCTCGAGGATGCGCAGAAGACTGTCGACACCAGCCATGCAATAGCCTAACGCGGTTCCGGCGGTTCTATTCGCCTGGCGAAGAGCGGGCCGGCGGTCGGCGGTGACGGCGCGAGCTCGGCGAGCGGCACGCCTGCGCCCGCCGTCGTGTCGGCGGCGAGGCCCATCCAGGCGCGGATGGTCGGCGCGATGTCGGCCAGGCGCGCGACGCGGCTGCCGTCGACGAAGCCGAGCGCGGGCACGGCGCCGCCGGCGGCGAACATCCACACGCGCCGCGACTCGGGCGCGTCGGCGCCGTGGCCGGAGAAGCCGGCGGCGCGGCCGTGATCGGTGGTGACGATGACCGTGGTCTCGGCGCCGTAGCCGTCGAGCGTGGCGAGCGTGGTCATGAGCTTGCCGACGAACGCGTCGGCGGCGCGCAGCGCCTCGGCGTAGCCGGCGTAGTCGTGTCGATGCGCGTACTCGTCGGTGTCGCCGAGCCCGACGAAGAGGAAGCGCGGCCGCTCGGTCGCGAGATACTCGAGCGCGAGCGGCGCGGTGTAGCGATCGGGCCGATAGTCGAACCAGCCGGGATAGGCGTCGGCGGCGGCGGCTTCGGCGAGGACGCGCGCGGCGCGGCGGTCGACGCCCACGCCGTCGCGCGTGACGCCGCCGTGGCGCCCGGCCGAGATGGTGAGCGCGCGCTCGTCGGCGGCGGCGGCGCGCGCGATCGTTTCCCACGATGTGACGACCGCGATCCGATCGGCGCCGAGCCGCAGCTCGGCGCGCAGCTCGTCGACGATGGTGGCGGCGCTGATGTGATCGCAAAAGTTGGACGTGCAGGTCGAGGTGCGCCCGGTGAAGATCTCCTCGTAGCCGGGCAGCGAGACGAAGCTCGGGCCCGACGCGACCATCTCGCCGTAGCCGGGCGCGCCGATGACGACGCCGCCGGCGGCGAAATAGCGGTGCAGGTTCGGCGTCAGATCGCCGTCGCTGATGGCGCACGCGGGCATGCCGGCGACGCGCGCGCGTTCGACGTCGATGCCGCCGAACACGTCCTGCCAGCGCACGCCGTCGATGGTCACGACGATCACGTTGCGCGTTCGCCCGCTCGGCTGGCGCGACGCATGCGCCACGACGGCGGCGCGCGGCGGGCAGCTCTGGCTGCGCGAGCCGGCCTGCGCGCCGCACGCGGAGAGGAACAGAACGAAGATCGCGGCTCGCGGCGTCGTCATGTCTCCATGGTCGGCGTTCGCGCGGCCGCGTCGAGAAAACCAGCGACAACAGTGTGTAGACTTCTCGCTGCGATCGCGTGACGGCGGCCAGCTCTTGCGCGTGGGCGCGTGGCGGACGTACGCTGCGCGCGATGATCGCCTTCGGCCACCCCGGCTTCTCCTGACGCGCGCGCGCGAATCGCGTGTCGATTTTCCTCAGCCCGGTTTTCTGACGGCTCCGCGCCCCGCGCGGGGCGAAGGAGCGTTCGATGCATCCCTACGGTCTCGACGACAAATCCGCTTCGCTGCACGCGCAGTCGCTCTCGATCGCCGACGAAACCGCGGCGCGCCACGCCGCCGACGTCGATCGGCGCGCGCACTTTCCCGAGGAGTCGCTGCGCGCGCTCGGCGCCGCCGGCCTCAACGGCCTCACCGTGCCTGCGGCCCAGGGCGGCCTCGGACAGGGGCTGCGGCCCTTCTGCGCCGTCGCCGAGGAGCTCGGCCGCGCCTGCGCCTCGTCGGCGATGGTCTACGTGATGCACGTGTCGGCGACGCAGGCGATCGCGTCGTCGAAGCTCGGCGATCGCGACGAGCTGCTTCGCGCGATCGCCAAGGGCGAGCACTTGACCACGCTGTCGCTCTCGGAGCGCGGCTCGCGCTCGCAGTTCTGGGCGCCCGTGTCGAAGCTGACGCCCAAAGGCGACGCGTTCGTCACCAACGCCGCCAAGTCGTGGGTGACCTCGGCCAATCACGCCGACTCGTACGTGTCGAGCGCGCAGGCGCCCGACGCCAAGTCGCCGCTCGAGTCCACGATCTACCTGGCGCGCACCGACGCGGCCGAGGTTCGCCCGCAAAGTGGCTTCGACGGGCTCGGCCTGCGCGGCAACGACTCGCAGCCGGTGAGCATCGAGAACCTCGCCGTCGCCAAGCGCGATCTCTTGACCGAGCAGGGCAAGGGCGCCGACATGATGCTGGGCGTGATCCTGCCCTGGTTCGCCGTCGGCACGGCGGCGATGGCGCACGGCCTGTGCCGCGCGGCGGTCACCGCGACGGCGCAGCATCTGTCGTCGACGACGTTCGAGCATTCGGGCACGGCGCTGCGCGATCTGCCGCAGCTGCGCGCGCGCATCGCGACCATGAGCGTGCGCACCGAAGCGTCGCGCGCGCTCCTCGGCCGCACGCTCGGCATCATGGAGAGCGGCGCCGCCGAAGCGCCGCTGTTCGTGCTCTCGGCGCGCAAGCTGGCGCTCGAGACCGAGCTCGAGGTCACCGATCTGGCGATGAAGGCGTGCGGCGGCGCGGCGTTCTCGCGCCAGGGCGACGCCGCGTCCGTCGAGCGCATGCATCGCGACGCGCGCGCGGGTTGGGTGATGGCGCCGACCGTCGATCACCTCGACGACTTCATCGGAAAAGCGCTCACCGGATTGCCGCTCTTCTAAAGGAGGCCTCATGTCCATCCTGCTCGGCGCGGTTGCCTACGATCCCAAGGTCGTCAGCATCTGGGAGGGCATCCGCGCCTATTTTCGCGAGCAAGGGGTCGACTTCGACTTCGCGCTCTTCTCCAACTACGAGCGTCAGGTCGACGAGCTCCTCGCCGGGCACATCGACATCGCCTGGAACACGCCGCTCGGCCACGTGCGGGTGCAGCGGCGCACCGATGGCAAATCGCGCTCGCTCGGCATGCGCGACAGCGATCGCGACTTTCACGCCAAGGTGATCGTGCGGCGCGACGCCAACATCGGCAGCGTCAAGGAGCTCGCCGGCAAGACGCTCGCCGTCGGCAGCCGCGATTCGACGCAGGCGCGCATCCTGCCGCTGCACTTTCTGAAGCGCGAGGGCGTCGATCTGTCGCGCGTCGCGCTGTTGCCGTTCGACACCGATCTCGGTAAGCACGGCGACACCGGCTCGAGCGAGCTCGACGTCTTGCGCGCGCTCGCCGAAGGGCGTGCCCAGGCGGGCACCGTCGGCGATCTCATCTGGGTCGGCGAGCAGGCGGCGGGGCGCGTCGACTCGACCAAGCTCGAGGTCTTGTGGACGACGCCCGGCTTCGACCACTGCATGTTCGACGCGCTGCCCACGATCGACGACAAAAAGGCGCGCGCGTTTCAAACGGCGCTGTTCGCGATGAAATGGGAGAACCCGCAGCATCGGCGGCTGCTCGAGCTCGAAGGGCTCAAAGAGTGGCTGCCGCCGCGCGAGGAGGGTTACGCCAGCCTCAAGCGCGCGCTCGACGAGTCGGACGGCTGGTGAGCGCGGGCGCGATCGCGATCGACGGCGGCGAGCTGCCGCTCGGCGGCGGCCTGTTGGCGCTGTTGCGCCCGGCGCTCGACGCGCTGGCGCCGGGCGGCGTGATCGCGCTCGTCTCGGCGCACGCGGGCGTGCGTCAGGATCTGCCGTCGTGGTGTCGCGTCGAGCGCCACGACTATCTCGGCTGCGAGCGCGACGCCGATGGGCGCGATCGCCATCTCATCGGCCGCGGCCGCTTCGGCGTTCCCCGCGCCACCGACGAGGAAACGCCGGCCGAAGCCGATCCGGCGACGGGCTTCGCGCCCCGCGGCGCGCGCGTCGAGCCGGGCGGCCCGGCCTATCCGGTCACGCTCACGCGGCGCGCGCTGGCGGCGCCGCCCGAGACCCGCGCGCTCTACGATCAGGCGATCGCCGCGCAGTGGGACGCGCGCGCGCTGCCGTGGGAGCGCGTGCGTCCGCTGCCGCCGGCGCTCGAGCGCGCGCTCGGGCAGGTGATGACGTTTCTCGCCGAGAACGAGCTGTCGGCGCTGTACGTGCCGTCGAAGTTCGTGTCGCGGCTGCATCCCGCGTTCGCCGAGACCGCGATGTTCCTGGCGACGCAGCTCATGGACGAAGCGCGCCACATCGACGTGTTTCTGCGCCGCGCGCGCGCCGGCGGCGGCGGGCTCGGCATCTCCAGCGTCACGACCTCGCGATCGCTGCTGGCTTTGCTCGCGCTCGAAGACTTCACCGAAGCGGCGTTCCTCTTGTCGGTGCTCGGCGAAGGCACCTTCCTCGATCTCCTGCGTTTCATCGAGGAGCACGCGCCCGACGAGCTCACCGCCGAGCTGGTCAAGCGCGCCCGTGCCGACGAGGCGCGCCACGTGCACTTCGGCGTCGCGCACGTGCGCCACGCGATGTCCTGCGATCCGTCGCTGGCGGCGCGCCTCGAGGCGGCGGTGGCGCGTCGCAGCGCGACCATGCACGGCGTCGACGGTGTGCCGGCGCCGATCGCCGATGCGCTCACGATCCTGGCCGCGCGCGGCGACGATCCGCCGAGCGTCGCCCGCGGCCACGCCGCCTTTCGCGCGCTCCTCGACGAGATGCATCAGGGACGCTTGAAGCGGCTCGCGCACGCCGGCTTCAGCGCCGCCGAGGCGGAACGGATCTCGGCGCTGCACACGCCGAACTTCATGTAGCGCTAGTAGTTGAGCGCGGCGCCGCTCGTCGACGGCGCCACGTGGAACGAGCACGACGGCGAGGTGCCGAGCACGTCGGCCGCGTACGACGGCGCCAACAGATCGCCCTTGGTGTCGTAGAAGTCGACCGCCGAGAACGTCTCCTTGGCGCTCGCTGGATACTGCTTGCAGGCGCTGACGCCGTACGCCTCGAGCACGCCGCCGAAGAGCCACACGTACGACTCTTTGTCGCCGCGCGTCGACAGTGTCGTCGACTTGCCGCTGCTCGCATCGGTGGTGACGATCTTCCAGCTACACGCGCCCGTCGACGAGCAGCTCGAGCCGGTGATGGTGCCGACGATGGTGTCGCCGGCGCGCGCCGCCGCCAGCTTGGAGTGTACGCAGCTCGGCCCGCACGACCAGCTCGCGATCCCCCAGCTGGCGCTGCCGCCGGCCGCGCTCGCGCCCCACTGCAACACCGGCTGCAGGATGATGGTGCCGTCGCGCGGCTCCATGCCGGGGAAAAAGAAGACCACTTGCCCCGCCGACGACGACGGCGCCGACGGCACGCCGAACGTCGAGGTCAGCCTGGTCGCCGGCGACGGGCTGGTCCAATCGGCGTCTTCGACCCAGCCGTTCGTCGTCGCGGCCGCGGCGTCGCTGCGCAAAACGAGCCGCGGATAGGCGCACGGCGTGAGCGCCGCGAAGTCGAGCTCGTCGTCGTCGGCGAGCTCGTGCACGCAGCTCTGGTGATAGTAGCCGTGCGGCGTCAGCACGTAGCCGGCGAGCGGACGCGTCGCCGAGACCAGGCCCTGTCCGATGGTCTGCACGTCGTCGGCGGCGCCGTCGTCGTCGGCTTGGCCGGCGCATCCGGCGAGGAGGAGCGATGCAGGCAACGCGAGCGCGAGCGAGCGAAGGTTGCGCATGGGGACCTCCGAAAGTGCCCCACGATACTCCAAGCGCGCGTCGCTGAGACTGCGTCAAATGCGACGCGCCGCGCTCATTGGCGCAACTGAACGTCCTCGGTGACGGTCTGCGCGAACGCGGGCGCCGCGCCGTTGACGCCGGCGAACTCCACGAACGCGCCCGACGCGACACCGCCGACGTGCTTGCCCGACACACCGGCGACGAGGCCGGGCGGGATCTGGCCGCGGAAGTAGCCGACGCCGACGGCGCTGCCGAAGTGATCGTCCGCCGAGAGCGTGCCGTCTTGCGGCTGCGCGTAGGCGGTCCAGCCGGTCATCCACGACGACGAGGAGCTGCCGGCGAAGAGCTCGACGGCGCCGTTGCCGTCGACGCCGCGGGCGTGCTTGGCCGGGACGCCGACCACGAGATCGTCGGCGAGATCGCGGTTGGGATCGGCGACGGCGAGCACGCTGCCGAAGTTGTCGCCGGCGTCGTTGTCCCAGCCGACCATCGACTGGTCGATCGTCTTGATGCGCTGCACGTTGGTGAGGCTGCCGTCGAAGACGACGTCCTCGAGGTAGACGCGCCCGGAGCCGGCGCGGCCGGGCGCGCCGATGGCGAGCTCGAGCCTGCGCGTGGCGCCGATGTAGACGCCGTCGAAGGCGCCGACGGCGACTGCCTTGCCGTACGCGTCGGCGGCGGCGGGCGTCCCGGGGCCGGTCAGCATGGCTTGCGGCTGCATCGCCGAGGCGCCGCCGCGGAAGATGAACGCCGCGCCGGCGCCGTTGGTCTTGCCGGGCGCGCCGACGATGAGCTCGGCCTTGCCGTCGAAATCGAGATCGCCCGCGGCCACCGACCAGCCGAAGTCGTCGCCGGCGACGTCGCTCGCGAGCGCGCCCTCGTCGACGCCCTGCCAGCCGACGAGGATGTCGAAGCCGCTGCCGCGCAAGAGGAACACGTAGCCCGACTTCGGATGGCTGCCCGGCGTCTCGCCCGGCGCGCCGACGGCGACGTCGAGCTTGCCGTCGCCGTCGAAGTCGCCGGCGGCGAGCGCGGAGCCGAAGAGATCGCCGTTCTCGTTGGTGCCGAGCCGGGTCGACTCCTGATCGTACCAGGCGCGTGTCACCAGGCCGCCGCGCGCATAGCCTTGATAATGAAACACGGCGCCGCCGCGCGCGCTGTCGATGCCGGCCGCCGACGGCGCAGCCACAAGAAGATCGGTGACGCCGTCGCCGTCGATGTCGGCGGCGAGGAGGTGCGAGCCGAAGCCGTCGCCGTCGTGCAGGTTCACGCCCCAGTCGCTCTCCTGCAGCTTCATCCAGGGCACCAGCCCTTCCCACGTGCCTTTGTAGAGGTAGACGACGCC
>DASXOU010000319.1:0-15174 GCA_036494045.1 Polyangia bacterium
TCGCTCGAGCGCATCTTCCAGTATCACGTCGACGCGCTCGACACCGCCGATCGCGCGCGGCTGTTTTCGGATCTGGCACGCTGCGAGGTCAAGCTCGGCGCGCGCGAGAGCGCCCGCGAGTTCGTGATGCGCGCGCTCGAGGCGGATCCGGCCCATCGCCCCGCGCTGCTCTTGCAGGCCGACTTGTCCGACGAGGATCCGCAGTCGCTCATCGAGGCCAAGCGCGCGCTCCTGGTGACCGCGCCGCCCGAAGAGCAGGTGCGCCTCCTCGACGAGATCGGCGATCTCTACGGCAAGAGCCTGCGCGATCCGCAGCGCGCCGTCGGCGCCTGGGCCCAAGCGCTCGAGCTCGTGCCCGAGGATCATCGCCTCCTGCACAAGTGCCTCGACGCCTTCGTCGAGGATCGCGCCTGGCCACAAGCGCTCGACATGCTCGAGCGGCTCATCGCCGCCGAAAAGTCGGATACCGTGCGCGCCAAGTATCACCACACCGCGGGGCTCATCCTGCGCGACGAGCTCAAGGACGCCTCGCAGGCGGCCGCGCACCTGCGCGCCGCGCTCGACGACGATCCCGAGCTCGATCGCGCCGCGCGCGCGCTCGAGGAGGTGTGCAAGGGCCTCGGCGAGTGGAACGAGCTCGGCCGCCTCTATCGCCGGCGCTTGAAGACGCTCGGCCCCGAATCGCCCGACAACGGCGACGGCAAGAACCACGAGCGGCTGCGCATGTGGACCGACCTCGGCGAATTGTGCCTGCGCACGCTCGGCGAGCCCAAAGCGGCCGTGGCTGCGTTCGAAGCCGCGCTCTCGTTCGATCGCGACAACCACGATCGCCAGAAGCAGCTCGCCGACCTGTACATCGAGGCCGGCCCCGACGCCATCGACAAGGCGATCGATCTGCACCAGACCGTGCTGCGCCGCGAGAAGAGCCGCGTCGCCTCCTATCGCGCCCTGCGCGCGCTCTACGCCGCCAAGCGCGAGCGCGAGCGCGCGTTCGCCTGCTCGTACGCGCTGCACTTCCTCAAAAAGGGCGACCAAGACGACGCGCGCGCGGTCGCCGAGATCAAGGAGCGCGCGTTCGGCACCGCGCGCCGTCCGCTCGACGAGCAGACCTGGGCGCTCGCCATCCATCCCGAGGAGGATCGGCTCATCGACTGCCTGTTCGCGCTCGTCGGGCCGACCATCGCCGCCGGCCACGCGCAGACCCACAAGCTGGCCGGGCTCAACCGCAAGGACGCCATCGAGGCCGAGGATCGGCGCTCATTCAGTAAGGCGCTGAAGTACGTGACCAACACCCTCGACGTGGCCATGCCCGAGGCCTACGAGCGCACCGAGCAGCGCGAGCCGGTCTTGTTCGTCAACACCGTCGCCGGGCCGGAGCTGGTTCCGGTGTTCCAGCTGGGCGCGCCGCTCGTCGGAGAGCGCCGCCGCGAGCCGGAGCAGGTGTTCGAGCTCGGACGCAAGGGCGCGCTTCTCCGCCCGGAGCGCCTGTTGCGCCTGGCCACGCCGCATCCGCAGCAGATCGGCCACGTGCTCGACGCCGCGGTGGCGCTGGTCTACGACGCCGAGGGCGCGCCGGCGACGCCGGTCGCGGAGCTGCAGCGCACCGTCGCCGGGCTCAAGCGGGCGCTGCCGCCCTTGCAGCTCGAGCAAGTGGTAGCCGTGGGCAAGCGCATCCGTGAGAACGGAATGCGCACCGACGAGGCAGCCGTTCAGTGGCTACAGGCGACCGATCTGACGTCGATTCGTGTAGGCTACGCCTTGGTGGGTGACCTCGAAACGTGTGCGCGCCTGGTCGCCGCCGATGGGCGTCCGACCGGGTGCAGGACGCCGACGGAGCGCCTGCTCGACCTCATCTGGTCGAGCGTGACCGAAGAGATGTTCGTGGTGCGCCGGCACCTTGGCCTCCAGTAGCGAGCAAAGGGAACGAAGAAGGGGTGAGCAGCATGGTTCGGACGTTGGTATTGGCGCTGGTGATGGCGGCGGGATGTTACTCGCCGAAGCTGAAGAACTTCGGGTTCTCGTGCGACAACAACACGCCGAGCTCGTGCCCGTCGGGGTTCTTCTGCAATAACGGTTACTGCGACGACGGCCAGGGCGGCTCGCCGCCGCAAGGCAGCGGCGGCAACGGCGGCGGCGACATGGCCTCGTCGGGCGGCGGCGGTGGCGGCGGCGGCGGCGGCGGTGGCGGCAGCGACCCGACCGACATGGCGATGTCGATGCAGGACATGGCGCAGTCGGTTCACGATATGGCGCACGCCTCGCCCGACATGGTCGTGGTCTCGACGTGCGCGCACGACGAATGCCAGACCGGCACGAAGCTCAAGTCGTCCTGCTCCGCCTGCGCGATGGCGGTCTGCGCCGACGATCCATACTGCTGCAGCACCTCGTGGGACTCGACCTGCGTCAAGGACGACGTCCCCACCGATTGCCCGACCAAGAACTGCCCGTAGAAGGGCGCGCCCGCCCGATTCGTAGTACAAAAGGACGATGCCACGATGGGGCTCAGCCTGCGCGGGGCTCTTCCTGTGCCTGCTCGCCAGCGGGCACGCGGTCGCGCGCTCGACCACGGCGGCGCCACAGCCGGCGGCGGCCGAGCTGCCCTCGCGCCCTGACTTACCACCCGAGAAGCGCGCGCTCATGGTCGTGGGCGGCGCGGAGCGCTGGGTCGATGCCGCCGCCGCGCAGGCCGCGGGCTACACGCTCCTCGACCTCGGCGACGACTGGACGCCGTTCATCTTCCAGGAGGTCACCGACGGCAACGGCAACCTCATGGCCAACCGCTATCGCCAGGTCTATCTCGGGCTCGCCAACGATCTCGGCGATCGTGACGGCCAGCCGCTGGCCGAGGGCGATCACAATTATCTCGAGCTCTACGGCGTGCCGCCGACGATCTCGGTCTTGCGCGCGCGCATGCTCGACTCGCAGGCGCGCCAGGCCTCGTGCGCCGACGTCGACTCGACCAAGCTGAAGGCGGCGACGTCGATCCCGCCGCGCGCCGGCAAGGCGCAAGCGAAGTTCGAGAAGAAGGTCGAGGAGACGGCCAAGAAGCTCGAGGCGCTGCGCGCGGCCGCGCAGGCGCAGACGCTCGACGAGCTGGCGCAGAAGAACCCGAAGCTGGCCAAGGACGTGGCGCTGGTGCAAAAGCACGCGCTCAACCAGGTCGCCTTTCCCGAGGTCGAGAAGCGGCTGACCTGCGAGGGCCTTCTGACCGCGCCGCCGAACGCCAAGCCGTCGGAGATCCATCAGCCGGGGCAGTTCGACGAGCCGATGCGCGAGGCGGTCATCAAGTTCCAGCACAAGCACATGCTCTACGACGCCGCCGCGCTGCGCCCCGAGACGATGAACGCGCTCGGGCGCACGCTCATGGAGAACGACTACGCGGCGCTGGTGCGCGTCCTGACGGAGCGCATCGTCTCGGCGGGCAATATCCTCGAGGACGGATCGGCCGACACGAAAAAAGGGCCGCCCACGTACATTAACGCCGCCGGCGAGACGGTGGCGGTGCGCAACCTCGTCGACGAAGCGGTCAAGGCGACCCTGCAGCAGCTCGATCTCGAGTCGCCGGAAAAGGCGCTCGCGTTCTTCCAGCGCCATCCGGCCGCCGAGCTGAAGTCGATGCGCGCGGTGGTGAAGCTGCCGCCGGTGCCCGATTACTACGCGAACCAGATGGATCTATCGGTCGTGATCGATCGCGGCGACGTCATCTACGACCCGCTCTTCGACGAGAACGGCAAGCCGACGCCGCAAGTGCGCCATCACTTTCCGATGCTGACGTTGCGCGCGAAGATCCACGACAAGTGGGTCCCGCTCATTCGCTGGCGCACGACCATCGGCGGCTGGCGCTCGGATCTGGCGTCGAACGGCTACGAATACTTTCGCTACAAAGGCAGCGACGTGGGGCCGCGCGTGTGGCGCTACATCGTGTCGGGGCCGGTGTGGATCGCGCCGAACTCGACGCCGATCCGCACGCTGGTCAAGTGGAAGCGCGTGCACGGCGTGTCGCAGGAAGTCGTCAACTACGACGAGGTCGGGCCCGGCTATCTGTCGGCGTACGGCCTCGTCGCCGCCTACAACGTGGTGCCGGGCAAGAACGGCAAGCCCGACTGGGACAACGGCGTGCGCGTGCACGGCTCGTCGGAGATCCTGTCGATTCGCAATCCCGACGCCTATTCGCACGGCTGCCATCGCCTGATGAATCATCTCGCGGTGCGCATGTTCTCGTTCGTGTTGCGCCATCGGCCGGTGATCGTCGAGGGTGACAAGCCGCTCGACTTCGCGCGGCAGTTTTTGTGGAAGGACGACGTGTTCGAGCTGCGCCTGCCGTCGAAGGGCTACCACTATCGGCTGGAGCCGCCACTTCCGGTGAGCGTCCTCGAGGGCAACATCATCGGCAAGGTGAAGAAGCCGATCACGACCTACGTGCCGAAGCCGGGCGTGCAGTATCCGCCGGGGCCGCCGCCGTCGCCCAAGGCCGGGCCGAGCATCGAGCCATGAGGCGCGCGTCGATCATCGTCGCTTCGTTGCTGCTGGTCGCGTGCGGCTGCGCGCACGACACGCACAAGGCGCCGCCGTCGGACAACAAGGAAGAGGCCGAAGGCGAAAAGGGCGTGACCGCGCCGCCGTCGACGGGCGTGCCGACGCCCGTGGAGACGCCGTCGGGCGTCCAGGTGGCGCCGACGACCGTGACGCCGGGCGGCGCGGTGCCGAAGCCGCTGCCGCCGAAGATCAAGATCATCGTGCACTCGCGCGGCCCCGACAGGGGGACTGCGTTCGTCTTCTGGGGCAGGAAGAAGCTGGGCGACACGCCGGTGACGCTCGAGCGGCCGCGCGACTCGGGGCCCGTCGATCTGGTGGTGCGCTCCGAAGGTTGGTTCCCCGTGCACACGCGCGCCTATACGTTCCACAACGACGTCGTCTACGTGAAGATGACCAAGCTCGAGAATCGCCAGACCATCTACGGCGCCAAGCAAGACGCGAACGAGCCGCCGCCGGGCTCGACACCCGACGGCGGCACGCCGCCTCCAGCTCCAGCTCCAGCTCAATAGTTACCGACGGAACACGTCGTGCCCGCGCAGCCACGCGGCGTGGCGGAACGCTTCTTCGCGACGCACGCGCTCGACGCGGAAATCGCGACGGCCGTTGTCGTGATAGCGATAGGCCACCGGCGACACCACCGGCCGGCACGGCTCCGCCGCCGACGCAGTGCCGCCCACCGCGGCGGTTCCGATGGTACCGAGCAGGGCCGCCACTCCAATTTTGGTCAGCATGTTGAGCCTCCTTGCTGCTTGAGACGTGCAGCCAAGGCGGCTATTGCGGCCCTTTACCGAACTTTACGGAGCTTTACGCGCGCTTTACGGAATCGTGTAGCTGCCGACCTGCACCGACCAGACGCCGATGTGGTTCTTCGTCGTCGTGTCCTGGAAGGGGAACCAGACCGCCGGCGTCGACGGATCGCCGCTCGGCGCGCCGGTGCGCGGGATCGAGGTGATCCAGATCTGATGATGTGCGTTGGCGCCGGTGAGCACGTTGCCGTACTCGCGCGTCGACGAGAACGACAACCATAGATGATCGCCGTCGGCCTTCGGGCCCCACTTCGGCCACGAGTCGGTCTTCATGGGCGCGCCGTTGGCGGCGGCGAGCGCGACCGGCGTGCCGCCCGCGGCCGGCATGATCCACACCGTCGCCGACGGATTGTCGTACGACAGGCCGCTGCCGTCCTGTCCGCTGCACGCGCTGTTGGCCACCGACCAGCTCGACTTGGTCGACGTCGAGGACTTGGTGAACGCGAGGTATTGCCCGTCGGGGGAGAACGACGGGTAGTAGTTGTTCTCGCCGGTGGCGGCTTGCAGGATCACCTGCTCGTTGCCCCACGTGCCGCCGGAATTCGTGAGCGTCACAATCGAGCCGCCGTAGGCGTAGATGCTCGCCTGCCCGAAGTTGGGCTCGCTCGCCGAGCACGCCGTCGACGAGCGCGTGAAGACGATGGTGTTGCCGTCGGGCGACCAGTCGGGAAACATGGCCGCGCCCGTCGTCGTCAGGTTGGTGATGAGCGCGCCGGTGACGGCGTCGCGAATCGCGAGCGCGCCGTTGTAGGCGGTGACCATCTTGGTGCCGTCGGGGCTGAACGACTGCGTCGCGGCGCCGGTGCCGGCGGTGGCCTGCTGGATGGTCGGGTTGGTCGCGTCGACGCTGCCGAGTGTCATCGTCGTGCCGGTGACGGCGCCCGTGAGATCGAGGAAGGTGAACGCGACGCGCGTGCCGTCGCGGCTGAGCGAGTGGCAGCCGACGCACTGGCCGTTGCCGTCGTTCGACTTGTTGAGATACTTGTCGGCCATCTGCGCGCCGAGCTCGAGGCGCTCGAGGGTGCCGTCGCCCGAGATCTGATCGCCGGTGGTGGCGAAGTAGAAGAGCGCGCCGGTGGCGTCGTCGGGCGAGACGCCGAGCGGCTGGCCGCCCGAGCCGACCAGCGGCCCTTGCGGGTTGCCGTTGCCGTCGACGGTGGCGCCGTCGACCGAGAGGGTGATCTGGTGGCCGGCGGCGGCGTCGAGGAGCCACGACCAGTTGGCGGCCGGCGGCGTCCACGACGGCGTGGGCACGTAGCCGCGCAAGCGGTTGCCGTTGTCGACGGCGAAGGTGACGCGATAGACCGGCGTCGAGCCGTTCCACTGCACGTCGATGGGCGCCAGATCGTGGGGCACGAGCGCGCCCGCGTACGGGTAGACGAGCGTGACGCCGCTCGTGCCCGGCGGTGCGCCGTCGAAGCCGCCGACGACGCCGGGAGGCAGCGACGGATCGACGACGTCGACGGTGGACGGGCCGCTCGAGCCGCCCGTGCCGCCGGAGCCGCCGCCGCCGGAGCCGCCATTGCCGCCGCTGCCGCCGTGCCGCGTCGGGTTCGAGCAGGCGGCGACGCCGAACGCCAAAACCACGAGACATGCCGTACGCATGCATTGTGGGTGTTTTGGTGGAGAAATGTGGGCCACGCCCTCGGCGGCCGTGCTAGGGTCGCGCCATCGGGAGGTGCGCCATGCGCAACATCTTGATTCTGGGACTGCTCGTTTCGTCGACGATGGGCACGGCGTACGCCAAGGAGCCGATGACGGTCCAGGCCGCCATCGACGACGCCGAGAAGGCGCTCGACACCGGCCGCATCGGTGACGCGATCACCGAATCGGAGAAGCTGCAGCGGACCCACGGCCTCAAGAAGGACGAGGTCTCGCGGCTCGAGGTGATCGTCGCGCGCTGCAAGCTCGTGCTCGGAAAATACGCGGAGAGCGAGAAGCTGCTCGCCAAGCGCGTCAAGGCGACGCCCGACGACACGCGTCTCGCTGAGTGGTACGCGCGCGCGCTCGACGGCAACGGCAAGAGCGATCAGGCGCTCGAGCTGCTCGCCGATCTGGCGAAGAAGGACGCGCTGCAAGAGGGCGACAGCTACTGGGCGCTGGCGCAGCTCGAGCGCAAGAAGGGCGAGAACGACGCCGCGCGCACGCACGCCAAGCTGGCGCTGGAGAAGCCGATCGTGCTGCAGTCGGACGAGCTCGACCACGAGATCCACAAGTTCATCGACGACCTGTCGACCTCGAAGAAGAAGTAGCGCGCGCTCGGCGCCGCTCATCGCGCTCGCGTTCGTCGCGGGCTGCCTGTTCACCAAATCGCGGGAGCCGATCGAAGGCACCGCCTGCTCGACGGCGGGCGGCTGCCCGGGCGGACAGGCGTGTGTGCCCGGCGAGCACGTGTGCCGGTCGACGTGCAACGGCAGCTGCAAGAGCCTCGGCGGCGGCTACGCGTGCGACGGCGATCATTTCTGCCGCGCCCGCTGCGACGGCGGCGGCGGCGCCTGCGGCGGTTGCGCCGGCAGCGAGGTCTGCGACACCGGCGCCGGCGTCTGCCGGCCCGCGTGCGCCGGCGGCTGTCCGACGGGATGGCGTTGCGTCGGGCTCGACCTCGTCGCTGCGAGCGTGCCCGCGATCTGCGTCGGCTGCAGCCCGACGGCGTCGCCCACGTTCACGCCGCCGACGCTGGCGCCGATCGTCTATTACGACGCCGGTAGCGGCGAGCGCACCGCCGGCATCGCCGTCGGAGATCTCGGCGGCCGCGGCCCGTCGGTGATCGCGGTCGACGCGGCCGCGGGCCAGCTCTGGGTCTATCCCAGCGACGGCAGCGGCGCGCTCGGGCCGCCGATCGCATACGCGGCGCCCGGCGCCACCCGCGCCGCCGTCGTCGACGTCACGCGCGACGGCTTTGGCGACGTGGTCGTGGCCGCCACGACCAACGTGCTCGTGTTCCCCGGCAACGGCGACGGCACGCTCGGCAGCGCGCTCGTCGGCGCGACGCTGGCCGCGACCAGCCTCGTCGTCGGCGACTTCGACGGCGACGGCTACGACGAGGTCGCCGTCGCCGGCCGCGGCAGCGGCGCGCTCGGCATCATCGCCGGCGACGGCGCGGGCGGCGTCACGCTCTTGGCGTCGTTCGGCAAGAGCGACGGCTCCTACGTGCGGCTCGGCGGCGCCGACTTCGACGGCGACGGCCGGCTCGATCTTTACGCCGACGACGAGCTCGGCGCCATCGACACCTGGCTCGCCGGCAGCGGCGCCGGCGTCAGCTTTGCGCGCGGGCCGTCGACGAGCCTGGCCAATCGCGGCGACTCGGCGGTCTTCGACATCGACGGCGACGGCGGGCCCGATCTCGCGCTCCTCGCCGGCGGCGCCTTGGTCGCGATGCTGCACGGCGACGGCGGCGCGTTCGGCGCGATGACCGACGTGGCGCTGCCGGGCGCGAGCACGCTCGCCGCCGGCGACATCGACGGCGACGGGCATGTCGATCTCACCGTCGCCGACCAGGCCGGCGCCGCGCTGCACGTGCTGAGCGGCGACGGCACGACGCTGATCTACTCGGCGGAGATCGCGCTCGTGGGCGGGCCCGATTCGGTCGCGCTCGCCGATCTCGACGGCGATCAAATGGCCGATCTGGTGGTCGGATTCGCCGCGGGCGGCGTCGGCGTGCTCGTCAACCGAACGCCGCCGCCGTAAGCATCAATCGGTCGGCCAGGTGGCCATCAGCTTGCGCAGCTCTTCGTCCCACGCGTCGGAGTCGGCGAGCAGCGACTCGGCGAGCGGGCGCGCCTTTTCGAAGTCGCCGCGCTCGGCCAGCGCGAGCACGACGAAGAAGCGCGCCGCCGCCACGTTCTCCTGCACGTCCTTGCGCGGGTCGCTCTTGTAGGCGGCGGCAAACGCGCTGCAGTTGTCGAGCATCAGCTCGTTGAGCTGCGAGTTCCAGCGCGCGCAGATGCACGGCGCGTAGTCGTACGACGCCTTGTGATCGGGCGTGTTCGGCGGCGTCGAGGCGCGCTTCTCGGCCAGATCGGCCGCGTACTCGGCGCGGCGCGACTCGCGCTTTTTCCGCGTCTCGACGATCTCGTGCATGCGCGACTCGATGTCGCGATAGCGATCGCCGGTGGGGAACGCGCGCAGGTAGGCCTCGCCGGCGGCGAGCGCGGCGTCGAAGCGGTGCAGCCGGTCGAGCGCGCGAAACTCGGCGGCGGCGGCGAGCTCGGCTGTGCCGGCGAGCTTGCCCCAGCGCGCGGCGACGTCGGCGAGCGTGTGAAAGCGGCGCGCGGCGGCGAGCGAATCAAGCGACTCGCGCGCGGCGGCGGCGCGCTCGGCCGGCGGGCGCTTGCCGTCGTCGGCGCGGGCAATGAGCGCGCGCTCACGCTCGTCGAGCTTGGCGTTGGCCACCGCCGAGTAGCCGCCCATGCGCTGTTGCAACGCTTCCAGGTCGCGCACGGCGTAGCTGAAGAGCGGCGCGGCGGCGACCGCTTGTTGCAAGAGATCGCGCTTCTTCTTGTCGTCGGGCGTCTGCACCGCGTCGCCGTAGAGCTCGAGCGCGCGATAGGGCACCTTCGGCCGCGCGCGCCGCGTCAGCTTCTGCACCTTGGCCGCCGGCAAGCCCGCCGACGCGAACAGCGACGACGCCAGTCGATCCTGCAAGCCGAGGAGCTCGTCGGCGGCGCCGTCCACTTTGGCGGTGCCCTTGAGCTCGCCCGAGGCGACGTCGACGATGCGCGCGGTCAGCCGCACCTCGCCGCCGGCGCGCTGATAGGCGCCGGTGACGATCCAGGTGGCGCCGACGAGCGTGCCCACGCGCACCGCGCCGATGGCGGGCAGATCGCGCTTCTTGTCCTCGAGGTTCTGCTCGGCGAGGACGCGATCGATGGCGCCGCGCTCGACGACGCGCACGCCGGTCTCGCGCAGATCGACCGTCAGCGTCTCGCGGATCGCCTCGCCGACGGGCGCGCGCGCCGCCGACAGATCGCGAAACGGCATCACCGCCACCACCGGCTCGCTCGCCGCCGCCGCGCCGGCGCACAAGAGCATCGCGGCGACGAGCGCGCGGTTCACGCGTGCGCCTCGAGGAACTCGCCGAGCGCGCGCGTCACCGCCTCGGGCGCCTCGACGCTCGAGGTGTGCCCGGCGCGCGGAATCACCACCAGATGCGCGCCGGCGATCGCGCGCGCCATCTTCTCGGCGCGCGGCATGACGATCGCGCGATCCTCGTCGCCGTGCAGCACCAGGGTCGGCGTCTTGATGCGCGCGAGCTCGGGCGCGATCGGCTGGCGGTCCACGACCGCGCGCAGCGCCGCTTCGACGCGCGGCACGTCGAGCGCGAGCAGCTCGCCGCGCATGCGCTCGCGCACCGGGGCGCGCGCCGCGTCGCCGAGGAAGGTCGCGCCGAACATGATGCGCATGACCGCGCCGGCGACGGGCCTCAGGCCCACGAGCCGCGCCACCAGCGCCAGCGCGCGATACTTGGGCACGTTGAGCCGCGGCTCCTTGTCGGCGGCGGTCTCGATGAGCGTGAGCGTCTTCAGAAGCTCGGGCCGCCGCGCCGCCAGCCGCATGCCGACGAAGCCGCCCATCGACAGGCCGACGAAGTGACACGGCGCCGCGCCCAGCTTCTCGATCAGCGCCGCCGCGTCGTCGGTGAGCCGCTCCATGTCGTACGGCGTCGGCGACGAGGCGCTGCGTCCCTGGCCGCGGTGATCGTAGGCGATGCAGCGATAGCGCGACGAGAGCGCCGCGACCTCGGCGTCGAACATCGCCGCGCTCCAGAGGAGGCCGTGGGAAAAGACGATCGGCGGCCCGGCGCCGCGCTCCTCGTAGTGGAGCTCGACTCCGTCGACGCCGAGCCAGGGCATGCGCGGATGTTAGACCACTTCCTACCGCAGATCGATCGCGGTCGTGCGGTCGGCGACGCGCTCGGCCAGCGTCAAGCCGGCCATGCGCGCATACTCGCGCGGATAGCCGATCGGGCTGGTTTCGGCCGAGAAGCGGCCACCGCGCCCATCGACGTCGAGGCGCTTGCGAAAATGGGTGTGGCCGCACACGGCGGCGCGCACGTTGGCGGCGCCGCGGATCGCCTCGCCGAGGCGGTCCGAGCCCATGAAGCCGTTGATGAAGTCCCACGGCGGCTCGCCCTTCGAGGTCACCAGGCCGGCGAACGGCAGGTGATGCGTGACCACCACGGTCGGGCGCGTGCCGGCGTCGGCGAGCTGCGCCTCGAGCGCGGCCACCTGCGCGGCGCAGATCGCGGGCGCGGCGAGCTCGTGGCCGTCGTCGTCGGGCCAGACGACCCGCGCGGTGTCGTTCCAGCGCAGGCGCCCCCACGCGCCGCGCTCGTAATCGGCGCGCGTGAAGGTGGCGTCGAGGTCGCGGTTGCGCAGCGAATAGTCGTACCAGCCGGTGACGCCGCAGAAGACGACGCCGCCGATCTCGATGGGCGTGCTGCCGATGGCGTGGGCGCCGGCGCGCGCGCACGCGGCCGGGATCTCGCGCTCGTAGCGGGCGCGGCTCGACGGCGCGCCCGGCAGCGTCCACAGATCGTGGTTGCCGGCGACGAACACCAGCTCGGGCGCCGCGCCGCGCAGCGCCGCCAGCGTCGCCTCGAGCGTGTCCAGCTTGGACGACACGTCGCCAGCGACGATGAGCACATCGGGCGCGAGCGCGCGCACCCGCTCGGCGATGAGCGGCACCACCTCGGGATGGTGCTCGACGTGCAGATCGCTGGTGAGCGCCAGGCGCATCGCATCAATATATAGGGCCGTTCGGGCCCGCCCGCCTTGCAATCCGCAGCGACGGCGGTATCCTAGCGCCGGATGCTCGCCCTCGGGCTCACGCTCGTCGTCTCCGTCGCGGCCGCGCCGCCGGCGGTCACGCACGAAAAGCTCGCGTCGACCTACGACGAGGCCTACTGCGATCCGGCCGACGGCGGCGAGTGCGCGGATGAGGTGCTGGTCGACTTTTTACCGACGCCGGCGGCGGTGATGCTCGACTGCGAGAGCCCGCTCATCGCCGGCATGATCGGCTCGTGCGATCTGCCGGCACCGGTGGTTCCGACGTTGCACGTGCCGACGCTGCGCAACGCGGGCAGCGGCTTCAACTCGGCGCCATCGTCGAGCCCCGAGCATCTCCGCGTCGTCGCCACCAACACCTCGCTCGACGGCGCCATCTCCGCCTTCACCATCACGCTCCACCCCGCGCCGGTCGCGGGCCAGCTCGTCGCATTCCACGCGACCAGCACCAAAGACGCGCCCCGCTCTCGCCTCGATCGTCCGCCGCGCGCCTGATCCGCTTCCGAAACCATCGATTACCAGCAGTGAACTCTTTTAAGAAGGTACAGGTGTACCCATGAGTAAAGGTACGGCTATCATCGGAATGCTCGTCGCGCTCGTCGTGGGCGTCTTCATCGGCGGGCAATGGAACAAGAGCGAAGGCGGCGGCCCCATCCCGACCGCGGCCCTGCCCGACTCCAACGTCGAGCGCTTCAAGGTCCCCATCGGCAACGCGCCGGTAAAGGGCCCCGAGCACGCCAAGGTCACCATCGTCGAGTGGTCGGATTTCCAGTGCCCCTACTGCTCGCGCGTCGAGCCGACCATCGATCAGATCATGAAGACCTACGGCAAGGACGTGCGCGTGGCGTGGAAGAACCAGCCGCTGCCGTTCCATCAGAACGCGCGTCCGTCGGCCGAGGTCGCCATGGCCGTCTACGCCAAGAAGGGCAACAGCTCCTTCTGGAAGATGCACGACACGCTCTTCCACAACCAGGCCGCGCTCGATCGCGCGTCGCTCGAGAAATACGCCAAGGAGCAGGGCCTCGACGACGGCGACATCAAGGACGCGCTCGACAACAAGAAGTACGATCCGCAGATCGACGCCGACTCGCAGGAAGGCACCAAGCTCGGCGCGCGCGGCACGCCCGCGTTCTTCATCAATGGTCGCTTCATCTCCGGCGCGCAGCCGTTCGACGCCTTCAAGAAGGTGATCGACGAGGAGATGGCCAACGCGCAGAAGGCGCTGTCGAACGGCGCCAAGCTGGCCAACGTCTACGAGGCGCTCACGCAGAACGGCAAGCAGGCCGCCGCGATGCCGGAGCAGAAGCCGCAGCAGCCGCAGCCGGCGCAGGCCGATCCCAACGCGGTGTACAAGGTTCCCGTCGGCAACTCGCCCGAGCGCGGGCCGAAGACGGCCAAGGTCACGGTGGTCCAGATCTCGGACTTCCAGTGCCCGTACTGCGGCCGCGTCGAGCCGACCATCAGCGATCTGGAGAAGGAGTACGGCAAGGACATCCGCATCGTGTGGAAGAACGATCCGCTTCCGTTCCACCAGAACGCGATGCCGGCGGCCAAGGCGGCGATGGCCGCGGCGGCGCAGGGCAAGTTCTGGGAGATGCATGACAAGCTGTTCGCCGATCAGGCGCACCTCGATCCGGCGACGTTCGACAAGTACGCGCAAGAGATCGGCCTCAACATGAGCAAGTTCAAGGCGGCGATGAGCGATCCGGCCGTCGAGAGCGAGATCAAGGCCGACGCGGCGACGGCGTCGAAGTTCGGCGTGCAGGGGACGCCGGGCTTCTTCATCAACGGCCGTCCGCTCCGCGGCGCACAGCCGAAGGAGCAGTTCAAGGCGATCATCGACAAGGAGATCCAGGCGGCCGACGCGGCGCTCAAGCGCGGCGTCAAGCCGGCGGACCTCTACGCCGAGCTCACCAAGGACGGCAAGGAGAAGGCCGAAGGCGCGGCGCCGGCGGCTCCGCAGCAGCGACCGGGACAGCCCGATCCGAACAGCGTGTATCGCGCGATGATCGAGGACGCGCCGGTCAAGGGCGCCGACGCCAAGCACGCCAAGGTCACCATCGTCGAGTGGTCGGATTTCCAGTGCCCGTACTGCGGCAAGGTCGAGCCGACGATCGATCAGATCATGAAGGAGTACGGCAAGGATCTGCGCTTCGCCTTCAAGGAGCTGCCGTTGCCCATGCATCAGAACGCGCGCGGCGCGGCGGAAGCGGCGCTGGCGGCCAAGGCGCAGGGCAAGTTCTGGGAGATGCACGACCTCATGTTCAAGAACCAGCAGGCCTTGTCGCGCGCCGATCTCGAGAAGTACGCGGCGCAGATCGGGCTCAACGTCGAGAAGTTCAAGGCCGACCTCGACTCGGGCAAGTGGAAGGCCAAGGTCGACACCGAGATGAAGGAAGGCAACAAGATCGGCGCCAACGGCACGCCGTCGTTCTTCATCAACGGCAAGTTCTTCGTCGGTGCGCAGCCGTTCGAGCAGTTCAAGACGAAGATCGAAGAGGCGATGAAGGACGCCGACGCGCACGCGCACGGCGGCAACTACGGCAAGTACTACGACGAGCTCATGAAGACGGCGAAGGCGGAAGTTCCGCAGGCGGCGGCAGGCGCCCCACCGGCGGCCGACAACAAGATCTGGAAGGTCGACGCCGGCAACTCGCCGTCGAAGGGACCGCGCTCGGCGCCGATCCAGATCGTGGAGTTCTCGGACTACCAGTGCCCGTACTGCGGGCGCGTCGAGCCGACCATCAAGCAGATCGAGGACAAGTACGGCGACAAGGTGCACTTCACGTTCCGCAACTTCCCGCTGCCGTTCCACCAGTTCGCGCAGACCGCGGCCGAAGCGGCCGAGGCGGCGAACGCGCAAGGGAAGTTCTGGCAGATGCACGACAAGATGTTCAGCAACCAGCAGGCGCTCGATCGCGCGTCGCTGGAGAAGTACGCCGGTGAGATCGGCCTCGACGTGGGCAAGTTCAAGTCGGACCTCGACTCGGGCAAGTGGAAGCAGAAGGTCGACGCCGAGATGGCCGAGGGCAACAAGATCGGCGCCA
>DASXOU010000320.1:0-6532 GCA_036494045.1 Polyangia bacterium
GATCGTCTCCGACTCGGCGCAGCCGCTGACCTTCGCCGCCGCCGATCTGCGCGACAAGGCGCAGCTCGAGACCAAGCCGTTCCCCGCGCTCGGCGCCATCGGACTCGGCGAAGGCGGCTACGTCACGCAGGTGCAGCTGCAGCAGGACGCCGAGCGCATCGCCAGCCTCTACAAGCAGCGCGGCTTCCCCAACGTCAAGGTGCGCTACGAGGTCGCGCGCGATCCCGCGGCGTTCGAGGCCATCGGCGAGTTCGGCGCCGAGGTCACCGGCGCCGGCGGCGGCCACGAGCTCTACGTGCGCTTCTTCGTCGACGAAGGGCGGCGCGAGCTGGTCGATCACGTCGAGCTCGACTTCGTCGGCGCCCACGTCAAGAGCGAGCTCGACGTCTACAAGGCGATCCAGCTCGGCGCCGGCCGCGAGTACACCAGCGCCGCGCTCGCCGACGACGTGCAGCACATCCTCAACCTCTACAAGGCGTCGGGCCATCCGCTCGTGCACGTCGATCCGTCGGGCTCGACGTGGAACGCGGCGCACGATCACGTCGTCTTGCGCTACGTCGTCGACGAAGGGCCGGAGGTGCGCTTCGGCGAGATCCTGATTCGCGGCAACTTCAAGACGCACGGCTCGACGATCCGCAAAGATCTGCCGTTCGTGCCCGGCGATCTCTACGACCTCACCAAGCTGGAAGCAGCGGAGCGCAACCTGCAGACGCACTTCATCTTCAACTCGGCGCGCGTGCAGGCGCCGCTGCAGCCGGGCGTGAACGTCGCGCCGGTGCTCGTGATCGTGCAGGAGCGCTACCTCGAGGCCTACGGCGCGCTCACCTTCGCCGTCGGTGCCGCGTCCGATCGCCTGCCCGACTACGCGTACGTGTCGGCGTCGTATCTATGGTCGAACTTTCTCGGCTACGGCTCGCAGCTCGAGCTGCGCGGCGACTTCGCGTTTCTGGCGGCGCTGCTCGGCAATCCGATCACGATGGGCGCGTCCTTGCGCTACACCGACACGCGCGCGTTCGGGCCGGGCTGGCGCTTCGATCTGTTCGGCTCGATCCGCCAGGAAGTGACGGCGCGCTTCGGGCTCATCTCGACCTACGGCGGCCAAACCGGCGTCATCCGCAACATCACGCCGGCCTTGCGCTCGTTCGTTCGCGTCGACGTCTATCGCTCGCAGATCAACGTCGCCTACCTGCGGCTCATCGGCACCAACGACAACTCGTCGGTGCCGGACAACACGGTCATCGTCAAGGGCTTCGTTGGCCTCACCTGGGACAGGCGCACCGACGCGTCGGGCGCGCTCAATCCGCTCGCGCCCGTGCGCGGCTGGATGCTGCAAGGCGACGTCGGCTACGCGCCGCCGGCGTTGAACGCGACGCCGTTCGTCGTGTTCCAGGGGCAGGCGCAAGGCATCCTGCCGTTTCACATCGGCGGCCACGAGCTCACGCTCATGGGCAACCTGCGCTACGACCACGGCATCCCGACCGACACGCCGGCGTTGCCGCTGGTCGAGCGCTTCTACGCCGGCGGCGACACGCAGGTGCGCGGCTACGACACCGACTCGCTCAAGAGCGAGATCATCCGCACGCCGGTGGCGCCGCTGCCGGGCTCGGCCGGCTTTCGCGTCGTGCCCGAAGGCGGCAACATCCGCCTGGTCAACACCGTCGAGCTCTGGTTCCCCATCGCCAAGAGCTTCCTCGGGCTCGGCATCCAGTGGGGCGGCTCGGTCTTCTGGGACATGGGCATGATCGTGAACCGCTGGGACCTGGCCAAGTCGTCGGACGTGAAGCATTCGATCGGCATCAGCTTGTTGCGTCTGATGACGCCGGTCGGCGCGCTGTCGATCGAGTACGCCTATCCGCTGGTGCAGACGCTGGCCGAGGAGCGCTGGAAGACGGCGCCGTGGTATACGCATTTTCCGGGGCGCATCCACTTCAACTGGGGCATCCCGCTGTCGCGTCTATGATGTCCGAAGGCTCAGCATCGCTCGCGCGCCCGCGCGTGCTCGTCGTCGACGACGAGCCCAACATGTGTCGCTCCTTGGCCATCCTCGTCGCCGACGAGGGGCGGCGCGAGGTCGACACCGCGCGCTCGGGCGAGGAGGCGCTGCAAAAGATCGGCGACAGCACCGACGTGATGCTGTGCGACCTGTCGATGCCGGGGATCGACGGGATCGAGCTCCTTCGGCGCGTGCGCGCGGCGCGGCTCGACGTGCAGGTGATCATGATGACCGCGTATTCGACGGTGCAGTCGGCGGTCGACGCGATGCGCCTCGGCGCGCACGAGTATCTGATCAAGCCCTTTACCAACGAAGAAGTGTGCGCCGCGATCGATTCGGCGCTCCTGCAGATGCGGCCGAGCCGCGCGGCGCGGCGATTGCGCGCCGGCGCGCCCTCGAACGGGCGGCTCGGCGAGATGGTCGGCATCTCGGAGCCGATGCGGCGCCTCTTTCGCGTCGTCGAGCGCGCCGCCGAGGCCGACGCCACCGTGCTCGTCACCGGTGAGTCGGGCACCGGCAAGGAGCTGGTGGCGCGCGCCATCCACGCGCTCGGAAAGCGGCGCGAGCGCGCGTTCGTCGCCGTCAACTGCGCGGCGTTGTCGGCGGAGCTGCTCGAGTCGGAGCTCTTCGGGCACGAGCGTGGCGCCTTCACCGGCGCGCACAAGACCAAGATCGGAAGGCTCGAGCAGGCCGACGGCGGCACCATCTTCCTCGACGAGATCGGCGACATGTCGCCGGCGCTGCAGACCAAGCTGCTGCGTGCGCTCGAGGAGCGCAGCTTCGAGCGCGTCGGCGGCCTGGCGACCATCCACGTCGACTTGCGCGTGATCGCGGCGACCAACCAGGATCTGCCGCGCGCCATCGCCGAAGGGCGGTTTCGCGAGGACCTCTATTATCGGCTCAACGTCGTCGAGGTGACGCCGCCGCCGTTGCGCGAGCGCGCTGGCGATCTGCCGCTTCTGTGCGATCTGTTCCTCGCCGAGAAGGCTGCCGAGCTCGGCGTCGGCAAGAAGCGCCTGGCGCCGGCGGCGTTCGACGCGCTCGCCGCCTACGCCTTTCCCGGCAACGTGCGCGAGCTCGAGAACCTGATCGAGCGCGCCACCGTGTTCGCCGACGGCGACGAGATCGTGCCGGCGGACTTGCCGCTGCCGTCGACGACGCGGGCGATGTCGGCGCCGAGCCTGGAGGCGCTGGCCGCGTACATCATCGGGCCCGACGTGCAGGACGGCTGGTCGCGCCTGGGCGCGGTGACCAAGGAGCTCGAGCGAAAGCTGCTCGAGCGCGCGCTCGGCGCGTGGGGCGATCGGCCGAACGAAGAGATCGCGCGCCGCCTCGGCACCAGCAGACGCGTCCTCGAGCTGCGCCTCGCCGAATTCGGCCTCAAGAAAAAATAGTCAGTAGAAAACGCGCCGATGACGCCGTTCGCGTAACGCGTCGAAGGCGCCGGCGGCGACGATCGCGTTGCCGCGGGCGAGAAGAGCGCGGGCTTCGTCGCCGCTCGTGGCCTCGGGGGGCCAGCCGAACGCGCGCGCCTCGGGGAAGCGCGCGTGCAGCGCGGGCGGGATCTCGCCGCCGACGACGCCGTCGGCGCCGGCCCACTCGATCGCGCCCGCGTCACCGACGGCGAGCGCGCGGATGCCCGCCTTGTGCGCGGCGTCGACGATCGGCTTCCAATCGCCGCCGACGATGATGACGGCGTCGGCGCCGGCCTTGGCCGCGGCCTCGGCTTCGTCCTCGTTGGTCACGCGCACCAGCGCCAGCGTCTCGCGCCAGGGCGCGCCGATCAGCACCGTGCGGCGCAAGACCGCGCCGGCGGTGCGCAGCTCGAGCGTGTGCCCGCCGGGAAACATGCCGCGCAGCTCGCAGCGGATCTGCGTACGGACCCGATCGCAGGCGTCATCGCGCAGCCGTCCGTCGATCCACAATTCGGCGCCGCGCGCGCGATCGTCGACCACCAGCGACCACGACGCCTGCGTCGCCCGCGACGAGACGAAGCGCAGCCGCGCATCCGACGACGTCGACGCGCAGCCGCCCATCATTAATAAGAGGAGAACGAGCGCCCGCACTCAGCGAGCAGTAACACCCATTCCGCCGCTCGACGCAACCGCAGCGTCGATCGCCTCCGCCATCTTGTGGCGCGCGGCATAGAGCCGCCCGGCGTCGTGCTCCCAGCGATAGGTCTTGCCGGCGATGCTCGCCGCCAGCGACTCGGCCGCTTTTTCGCCGGCGACCTTGGCGTAGAGCCGCAAATATTCGTAGTCCTCGAGCCCCTCGCGAATCAGCGCCAGCCGCACGCTCTCGACCGGCACGTCGCGCGTGCCGCCGATGATGGCGGCGCGCCCGGGGTAGAAGAGGGTGCCGTCGCCGTTGCCGCCGAAGAGCAGCTGATCGCGCCACGGATCGAGCCCGCGGCCGTAGGCCTCGACGGTGTCGTAGTAGAGCTCGCCGCCGACGCGATAACGGAACGTCAGCCACTCGAAGATGCGATGGCTCATCGCCGGCGCGTCGACGGCGTAGCTCGGCCAGCCGGTGAAGTAGTCGCCGCCGATGATGTTGCAGCCGTGGCTCATGCACGCCTGGTACCACCAGAGCTTTTGGCCGTGCGCGAGCGGCGCGTCGTACGCGGAGCGCGGCGGCGAATTGGAGTTGCCCGCTTTGTCGTCGAGGAAGTTGACCACCGGGCACCAGATGTCGACGGCGCCGGCGAGCTTGGGATCGAGGATGCGCGTGACCAGCCGCGGCACCATCGGCACGGCGCGGTGGATCTCTTCGGCGCGTTGGCGCACCTCGCCGAGCTTGTCCTCGGGCGGCTCGTCGTAGGTGTAGTCGAACACGCGATCGAGCCAGCCGCGCGCGCGCAAGTGCTCGGCCAGCTTCTTGGCGTAGTCGGCGCGCTCGGCGCCGTGCAGCTTCTCGGGCACGCGAAAGTCGAACGCGGTCCAGCGCGCGCCGTCGGCGGGGCCGCCGCGATCGGCGGTGCCGTCGAGAAACGGCCCGACCTCGGCGTCGTATCCGCGCCAGTCGATCGTCACCACGCCGTCATGTGCTTGCCACGGCGCCGGCTCCATGGTCCCGCCGTGCACGCTGATGCGATGGCGCAAGAGCGACACTTCGTATTCCTCGACGAGCCGCGCGGTCGCCGCCGCCGACAATCCCGGATGCGCCTTCTGCACCGCGCCCGCCGAGAAGCCGAACGTCACCGGCAGCGACGACGTCCGCGGCAGCGTGAACTTGTGCACGGTGAGCGCGATCGGAATCGTCGTCGCCGCGCGCCCGTCGGCGGTCACGCGCACGCTGCCGCGATAGGTGCCGGGCGTCGCCGCCTCTGGCACGAACAGCTCGACCCAGATTGCACGCGCCTCGCCCGCCGGCACCGCGAAGGGAAACGCGCGCCGCCGCTCGCCGGCGAACGCGTCGATGTCGGGCACGAGCGCATCGGGCCAACGTCCGGCGCGCCCTTCGATCGACGACGGCGTCTTCACGTCCAGATACTCGACGCGATAGAGCCGCGGCGCCGCGATCTTCCCCGCGCCGTCGAGCGCCGTGGCCTCGGCGCGAACGTTCAAGAGCGGCGCGCCCGCCGCGTGCACGACGACCTGGAACGGCTCCCACTCGCCGCGCGCCGCTTCGAGCGTCGCCTCCGGCTCGCCCGCCGGCACCGACGTGGGAAACGCCTGCACCATCGGTCCCACCGCGCGTGCCACCACCGGCGCGCCCGCCTGTCCGGCGCGGCACCGATTCGACGCCGCCAAGCCGGCGACAATCGCAACTGCGGCGAAACCAACGCGCATCCTCGCTTGCTCCCGTGCGCCGTCGTGCGCACAACGTCTCTAAGGAGAGTTCTATGCAAGAGGCCCTCACCGACCAGACCTATTGGGACGAGATCTGGCGGTTCACCGACGAGCATCAGGCGGCGCCCGCGACGCGCGTCGAGAGCGCGATGACCGATCGCTTCCTGGTGCGCGCGTTCGCCGCCCATCTTGCCCGCGGCGGCCGCTTCGTCGAGATCGGCGCTGGCGGCACGCCCTGGCTCGGCCACATCGCGCGCACGCTCGGCGCCGAGGCCTGGGGCATCGACTTCTCGCGCCCGGGCCTGGCGTTGGCCGCGCGCGCCGCCGCCGACGTGCGCGCGCGCGTCACGCTCGTCGAGGGCGACGTGTTCGATCGCGCGCTTCTGCCGCGCGGCGCCTTCGACGTCGTCTACTCGGGCGGCTTCATCGAGCACTTCCCGTCGCCGCGCGCGGTGCTCGAGCGCTTCGCCGAGCTGCTCGCGCCCGACGGCGTCGTGGTCACGCTGGTGCCGAACCTGCGCGGCGTCAACGGCGCCCTGCAGGCGCTGACCGATCGCGACACCTTCGCGCGCCACGTCGTGCACACGCCGGCCACGCTCGACGACGCGCATGCCGGCGCCGGCCTGGTTCCCGTCGAGAGAGCGCGCTACCTCGATGTCCTCGACCTCGGCTGCGTGAACTTGTCGCGCGTGGCCAAGCGCGTGCCCAAGCAGCTGTGGCGCGCGCTCTCGTACGGCATGGCGCTGTC
>DASXOU010000321.1:0-3117 GCA_036494045.1 Polyangia bacterium
CGTTCCCGTCGCCGGCTTCGCCATGTCGTCCACCTGCGCCGGCGGATTCGGGATGAACTCGCCGAGACAGCCCGCCCCCGCGACGAAGAGCGTGGCCGCGGCACACAAGGCGAGCGTCGTCCTCATGCGCCCTCCCCTTGCGACCGCCGTGCCGACGGAAGATGCGCGCTAAGTACGTAGAGACACACGCACGATCCGTAGCCATACGGATGGCCTCGATACCGCAGGGTGGGGGCCGCGACCGCGCTACAATGAGCCGGTGAAACCACTCATCGGCGCCCTCGTGCTCCTCGCTTCGACGCTGGCCTTCGCCGAGGGCGGCGGCAGCGACGAGCCGCTCCCCAAGCCGTGTCAGACGATCGCCAACGCCTGTCAGGCGGCCGGCTATCATCACGGCGGACACAAGGAAGGCAAGGGCCTGTGGAAGGACTGCGTCGCGCCGATCCTCGACGGCAAGACGATTCCCGGCGTCACCGCGAATCCCGCCGACATCAAGGCCTGCAGCGCCAACCCGAATCGCGGCTGAGCGGCGTGCGGCTCAGTCGACGCCGACGAGCCCCTTCTTCACGGCGAGCTTGACCAGCTCCGAGTGCGACTTGATGCCGAGCTTGCGCTGCAGGTTCGCCCGATGCGTCTCGACGGTGCGCCGGCCGATCTTGAGCCGATCGCCGATCTCGGCCGACGTGAGCCCTTCGGCCGCCAGCTGCATCACTTCGCGCTCGCGCTTGGACAACAGGTCGAACGGCTCGAGCGGCGATTCCTTCACTTCCTGCTGCAAGAGCGCGATGCGCTCCTCGGACAAAGGCGGCGACAGATAATGCTCGCCTTCCATGACCGCGCGAATCGCGAGCACGAGCGCGCGCGCGTTCGCCTGCTTGACGACGTAGCCCGACGCGCCGTTACGCAGCGCCTCGGCGACGTAGGCGTCGTTGGCGTGCATCGACAGCACGATCACCTTGGTGTCGGGAACCTGCGAATGGACCTGCCGCGTGACCTCGAGGCCGTTCATCCCCGGCATCATGAGGTCGACGACCAGCACCTCGGGCCGCAGCTCCTTGACCTTCCCCAGCACCTCGAGCCCGTCGGTGGCTTGACCCACGACCTGCATGTCGGGCTCCTTGGCGAGCAGCGACGCGAGCCCGTCGAGCACGACCTGATGATCATCCGCGAGCAGGATCTGCGTTCTCATCCGCGAGCCACCTTGGCAATGTGATGAAGGTCGAGCGGCAGCTCCGCCGTCAAGCACGTGCCGGCACCGCTGGCCGTCTCGATCGTCAAGGATCCGCCGAGCGCCGCCGCGCGCTCGCGCATGCCCGAGAGCCCCGTCGAGTTGGCGGCGGCGAGCGCGGCCGACGCTTCGAAGCCCTTGCCCTCGTCCGCGATCTGCAACGTGAGCAGGCCGTCATGGCAGCGCGCGCGCACGTTCACCCGCTTCACCTCGGCGTGGCGCGCCACGTTGGTCAGCGCCTCCTGCGCGATGCGGAACGCCGCCGTCTCGACCGCCGGCGCGACGCGCCCTTCGAGCCCGGCGTGGGCGAACTCGACCTCCACGCCCGTCTGCACCTTGTAGCGATCGATGAGCCAGCGCAGCGCGGGCAGAAGGCCGAAGTCGTCGAGCATCGGCGGGCGCAGATCGAGCGACAGGCTCGACACGCGTCGCATGAGGTCGTCGACGATCTCGCGCGACTGCACGACGTGCTCGCTCGGGTCGGCGACGTGCAGCCGCAGCTTGAGCGCCGTGAGCGACTGGCCAATCTCGTCGTGCAGCTCGGTGGCAATGTGACGCCGCTCCGACTCTTCGAGCAGCACGGCGGCCAGACGAATGCGCGCGGCGTCGGCGCGATCGAGTGCCGCGTAGGTCAGCGACACGAGCAGCACGAACACGACGATGCTCGTGAGCAGGAACAAGGAGAGCCCGAACTTGCCGTTGTACAGCCGCATGCGCTCGCCCACGAGCGTGAGCTGTCCGATGACGATCGGGATCGCGATCGCCGCCGGATAGAGCCGCCGCGCCATCACGCCGCCCGCGGTATCGCTGACCACGCCCGCCATCACGCCGTGCTCGGGATCGGCGAAGAGCGCGCCCAAACCGACGACGACGAACGCGATCGCGGTACCGAGCGTCATCTTCACGTGCTGCGTGATGCCGTAGAAGAACTTGACGTTGTAGGTGAAGCCGAAGAGGCCCACCATCGCGACGAGCAAGCAGGCGATGATCAGCCACTCGGCGATTCGCCGCGACGCCGGCGTGCGTAGCTGGCGCAATACGAGCGCG
This sequence comes from Polyangia bacterium, assembly GCA_036494045.1. Classification (GTDB taxonomy): domain Bacteria; phylum Myxococcota_A; class Polyangia; order Palsa-1104; family Palsa-1104; genus JAQBQH01. Next base: position 2,276 of record DASXOU010000321.1, read on the forward strand.
GTTCCGATGAGGACGAAGCCAAACGCGGTGTCCGGCTCCATGCGGCCCGGCACGGCGGCGCCGGCGCGCACGTGCTCGGCGACCATGAACAGTCCGCAGCCGAGCACAGCGACGGCGGACAAGGTGGCGAAGAGCCGCGGACGCATCCACAACGCGGCGCCGGCGAGCATGAACGCGACGCCGGTGTTGAGCTGCATGATGAAGCGGCCGGCGAGAAACGCGTCGATCGCGGGGTTGTTGACGGCCCAGCCGAGAAAGACGAGCGCACCAGTCACGCTGGTGATGACCCCGGCCACGCGCGCGGCGGAACGAAACCGACCGACGAGATGTGGCTGCGCGGCCATGTCGCTACTGTAGCGTACAATCGCGGCATGCGCTCGATCGTCGCCGCAATCCTCGTCGCTGGGCTTGGTCTCGCTGCGTCGTCGGCGTCGGCGCGCACGCCGCTCTCGATCATCGTCACCGAGCGCGACAACCTGCAGGACCTGCCGCTCTTCGTCGCGATCGGCGCCGGCTACTTCCGCGACGCCGGGCTCGACGTCACGTTGAAACCCGCGCCGACGCCGGGCGAGGTCGTCGACATGCTGCACCCGGGCGAGGATCAAGTGGCGGTGCTGCCGCCGCCGATCTATCTCCAGCTCATCGCCGACAAGTTCCCGCTCGTCATCGTCGCCAACCTCCTGCAGAACGATCCGATCGATCTCGTCGTCAGCGACGCCGTCATGAAGGCGCGCAAGCTCGCGCCGTCGGCGCCGCTCGCCGATCGCCTGCGCGCGCTCGCCGGCCTGCGCATCGGCGTCGCGCCGGGTCCGATCAAGCGACTGCGCGCGCTCTACAAGTCC
>DASXOU010000322.1:0-1996 GCA_036494045.1 Polyangia bacterium
TCGGCGTCTGGCGCGGGCTGCGGGCGCGCGTCGTGCGGCGCGCGCTCGACACCGGCATCGCGGTGCCGCGGCCGCTCGTCGAGCGGACCGTCAAGGACCACACGATGCCGCTGCCGTCGTGGCCGGAGCTGCTCGAGATCCAGGTCAAGCGCTTCACCGAGGTCGCGGCGCGCCTCAAGCCCAACGATCTGTCGGCCACCGAGGAGGCCGACAACTGGGAGCATCTCCTGCGCGAGTGCTCGCTCGCCGGCGTCATCATCGATGAGCAGGTGCGCAAGCTCGCGCACGCGTCGCTTCGGCGCGCGCGCGCCGGCTCGACCGGCGGCGGCGTCGATCTGCGCACGCTGGCGACGGCGGAGCTGACGGCGCTGCTCGAGCAGAAGGAGCTGCGCCGCGACGCCGCGGTCATCTTGTGCGAGCGGCGCGAGACGCCGAGCCTGCCGGCGATCTTCTCGGTGGTGCGCAAGATGACGCGCCACGAGGCCAACGTCGTCCTGCCCGCGGTCACGCGCTTCGGCGGCGGCGCCGAGAAGTGGCTGGTCGAAGGGCTGAAGTCGAAGAAGTCGTTCATGCGCCAGGGCTGCGCGCTCGCACTCGGCGCGCTCAAGACACCGACGGCGATCGACGCCTTGTGCAAGCTCCTGGCGATCGAGCCCACCGAGATCTGGGGCGAAGTGGCGCGCGCGCTCGGCGACGCCGGCGCGGCCGCAGTGGCGCCGCTCGGCAAGGAGGTGCGCGCCGTCGATCTCGACATGCAGGATCGCGTGCTCGAGGCGCTCGCGCACGTGGCGGCGCGCGGCGGGACGGCGGCGCGGCAGGCGGTCGAGGCGCTGGCGGCCGGGCGCGACACGCTGGTGGCGTCGACGGCGCAGCGGGCGCTGGCGCGCGTGGCCGAGGTGCGCGCCGAGGACGAGCGGCTGCGACGCTCGCAACAGGAAGGCACCGTGGTGCGCGGCTTTTCCCGCCGTTTCTACGATGTGCTAGGTGGGGCGAGCGGCGACACTGGCGCCATCGAATTGTCGGCCGACGAGCTCGAGGCGGTCGAAGACGAGGAGATCGAGGTGTCTGGCTTCGACGACGGTGACGACGAGATCATCACCAACACGAACATCCCTGCGCTCGAATCAACGAGCCCAACCCCGAAGTCGACCTTGCCGCGAGGCCGCGGTTGACAGTACAATCGAAGATCGCGCGGTCATGAGAGTAGGCATCTTTTCCGACACGCACTCGAACCTCGAGGCGCTGACGGCAGTGCTCGGCGCTTTCAAACACGAAAGCGTCGACAAGCTCGTCTGCCTCGGCGACACCGTTGGCTATGGCGCTTCGCCCAACGAGTGCTGCGACCTCGTGCGCGGCGCGGTCGCCTTCACCATCCTCGGCAACCACGACGCCGCCGTCGCCGGGCGCATGGACTACAGCTACTACTACGATGCCGCGCGGCAGGCGCTCGACCTGCACGCGTCGATGCTCACGCCCGAGAACATGAAGTGGCTGCAGACGCTGCCGTACGAGGTGCGCGAGGGCGGGGCGGACTCCAAGAACGGCGCGCCCAAGGATCACGTGATCTCGTTCTGTCACGGGTCGCCGATCAACATCGAAGAGTTCGAGTACATCTTCGCGCCCGAGCAGGCGGCGCGCTGCCTGCCCGAGTGGGACAAGCTGGCCGACGTGACCTTCATCGGCCACTCGCACCTGTGCAAGTCGTTCGCGCTCGGCAACGACGACGTGCACGAGGTGGTGGCGCAGAAGTTCGAGCTGCGGCCCGGGCACAAGTACATCATCAGCGTCGGGTCGGTGGGGCAGCCGCGCGATTACGACAATCGGGCCAGCTACACGATCTACGATTCGGAGACGCGCACGTTCGAGTTCAAGCGCGTGGCCTACGACATCGACTCGGCGGCGCAGAAGATCTTCGGCGCCAAGCTCGAGCGCAACTTCGGCAACCGGCTCTTCATCGGCGTCTAGGGCTGCGGCCTCGCCTGCGCTCGCGTCGCGC
>DASXOU010000323.1:0-5587 GCA_036494045.1 Polyangia bacterium
AGGCTCGGACGCGCCGCGGTCATCGATCTCCTGGGCCGCGTCGCGCGCGCGCCCGACATCCTCGCCGCCGCCGGGCGCGCGCTCGGCCGCTGCCTGGGGCGCGGCAGCGACGGGTTGAGCGGCAGCAACGGCAGCAACGGCAACGGCAGCGGCGTCGACGGCGCCGTCGCCGACGTCATCGTCGAGCTCGCCGCCGAGCGCGGGGACGCACGCCTGTTTCACGATTATCTGGGGCGCCTGCGCGGCGCACGCAGCCCGGCCGAGCGCGCGCGCTTCCTCGAGGCGCTGCCGCAGTTTCCCGCGCCGCGCCTGATGCAGCGGGCGCTCTCCTTGACGCTGACCGACGCCGTGCCGGCCGCGGTGCTGCCGCGCTTCGCCGTCGAGATCGCGGCCTCGGGCGAGCAGCGTCGTGCCGCCGAGTGGAGCTTTCTCAAGAGCCACTTCGAGACGCTCGACGCGCGCGTGCCGCGCATCGGCTGGCTCGTCGGCGCCGCGCAGCAGTTCTGCGACGACGCCGCCGCGCGGGACGTGGCGCGCTTCCTCGAGCCGCGGCTGCGCGCCGCCACCGTGCGCGCCACCGTCGATCGCATCGTCGCCTGCGCCGCCGTGCGCCGGCACGACTCCGACGCCGTCGCCGGCTGGCTGCGCACGCGCTACGCCGAGGCTACGGCGTCAGCGCCGCGGCGCAAGTAGCGCACAGCCACAGCTTGGCAGCCGTCGGATCGCTGACCACGGCGAAGGCCGCCTTCTCGCCGCGCTCGACGACGCGCCCGCACTGCGCGCAAATCACGTCGCGGTTGAGCAGCACCTCTTGCCACGCTTCGACTTCTCCCAGTGCTAGCGTCTTGCCCGAGGCGGCGCGCTTGCCCAGCCCTTTGGCCGATTCGGCGATGCGGATGGCGTCGCGCTTCACGTTCTGGCTCAGTTGCACCGCGTCGCCGACCACGTTGTCGACGAGCTCGAAGGTGTCTTCGAGCACGTTGCGGATGAGCTGCGAGACGGTCACACGCTTCTGCTTGGCCGCCTCGCGCAGCGTCTCCGACAGGTCGCCGGGGACGCGCGTCTGCACCAGCTGATCCTTGCGCTCCCGCTTGGCCATCGGCTTGCGACCGCGCTTCTTCGTCATATCCCGTATTACAACAAGTTCCGTACCCGTTTGCCACTTGTTGCTCATTGTTCTTGGCATGCTTCGGCCGGAAGTCGCGCAGCGGGGACGCCCTGCAGATCGATCACGCCGACCCAATCGAGGACGCGCATCACCTGGTAGCAGGGATCGATCTCGAACCAGCGCGCCGCGAAGTTGGGATGCGCGCCGCGTTGATGATGGTTGTTCTGGAACAGCTCGCCCATCGTCACGAAGTCGATCGGCAGCGTGTTGCGGCTGACGTCGGCGGTGTCGAAGTTGCGATAGCCGTACTTGTGGCCGCACCAGTTGACGATGGCGCCGTGGATCGGCCCCATGAGCCAGTGGATGGGCAAAAGCGCGAACCAGATCAGCGACGGGGCGAACGCGAGGTAGAAGACCGCGTAGACCGCGCCGAGACCGACGCGCGTGGTCCAGCGCTGCGACAAGGCGTCGAGCGCCGGCCATTCGGGCGTGCCGCCGCGGAAGCGGCGATCGGGCTCGGCGCGACCGTAGGCGTAGGCGTCGTAGCGCTCCTTGGTGTGCCACATCATGACCGCCACGTTGGGGTGCTCGGACGGCGCGTGCGGATCGTCGGCGCTATCGGCGAACGCGTGGTGCTCGCGATGCAGGTACGCATACGCGCGCGGGATCAGGAACGACGGACCCTGCGCCACGAACGCGAACAGATAGAAGAACCGATCCCAGAACCGGTTCATCGTGAACATGCGGTGCGCGCCGTAGCGGTGCAGGAAGAAGGTCTGCGCGAAGATCGACAGCACCCAGTGCGCGGCGAAGAAGATGAGGATCGCGGTCATGGGTCACGCGTCCCGCATGCGGTCGGCGAGCTTGCGCAAGGCGCCGGCCACCTGCTCGAGCGAATCGGCCGAGGCCTGCATCGACTGTTTTCCGACGGATACACCGTGGCGCGCCCAGTCGGCGCCGAGCTTGCCGAGATCCCCGAGCAGCTCGCGCGCGGCCGAGAGGGTCGACTTCACTTCCGCTTCCACGTTTTCGAAGGCCGATTCCACATCATCGAGATGGTCGCTCATGACCGCTCCTTTGTTGTCATCCATGAGCATCACTTATAATATTTTGTATTACAATGTCAACGCTAAATCAGTAGCCCTCGGCCTTGGCGATGATCTCGTTCATGATTTCGCGCGTGCCGCCGCCGATGGGATAGAGGCGCGCGTCGCGGAAGAGCCGCTCGACCACGGTGCCGCGCAGGTAGCCGGCGCCGCCGTGGATCTGCACCGCCTGGTCGCAGACGAAGCTGCACATATCGGTCGCCGTGTTCTTGGCCATCGCCGCCAGCGACGGCGGACGCTCGCCGCGGAGGTAGCGCACCGCGACCTCGCCGGTGAGAGCGCGCGCGGCGGCGAGGCGCGCCGCCATGTCCGCCAGCTTGTGGCGCGTGACCTGGAAGCCGCTGAGCGGCTTGCCGAACGCCTGCCGCTCGCGCGCATAGGCGACCGCTTGCCGATAGGCGAGCTCGGCGACGGCGACGCACTGGCCGGCGATGACGAGCCGCTCGGACACGAAGTTCTGCACGATCGCGGTCCAGCCCTGCCCTTCTTCGCCGATCCGATTGGCGACGGGGACGCGACAGCCCTCGAACGCCAGCTCGGCGGTATCCGAGGCCCACCAGCCCATCTTGTCGAGCGCGCGCGAGACCGTGAAGCCGGGCGTGCCGCGCTCTATCATTAATAGAGAGAGCCCGCCGTGGCCGGGACCGCCGGTGCGAACGGCGACGGTGACGAGATCGGCGCGGCAGCCGGAGCTGATGAAGGTCTTGGCGCCGTCGACGACGTAGGAGTCGCCGTCACGGCGCGCGCGCGTCGCGATGGCGGCGACGTCGGAGCCGGCGCTCGGCTCGGTGATGGCGAGCGCCGCGATCTTGTCGCCGGCGAGCACCGGCGGCACGAAGCGCGCCTTCTGCGCGTCGGTGCCGAGCGCGAGGATCGGCGGCAGCGCGATGCCGTGCGTGCCGAGGCCGACCTTGACGCCTACCGACTTGCCGGCGACGACGAGCTCGTCGAACGCGACCAGCCCGTGGGTGATGTCGCCGCCGGTGCCGCCGAGCGCCTCGGGATAACCGACGCCGAGCAGGCCCGCTTCGGCCGCGAGCTTGTACAGCGCGCGCGGAAACTCCTTCGCTTCGTCCCAGGCGTGGGCGTGTGGCGCGATCTCGCGCTCGGCGAAGCGCCGGATCTGCGCGCGCAACGCGGCGTGCTCTCCGCCCTCGAACAAGTAAGAGCTCATGGCGCGAGCCTATCCGCTTTCGAACCGACAGCGGTTGCGATAAAATACGCGACGGTGCGTCCTCCTTCGCCGCCACCTCCGCCGTTGAAGCCGCCGCCGCTAGGGCCGCCGCCCCGCCGCGCCAACGGGCCGCTCGTCAGCGAGGAAGAGCGCACCAGCATCGAGCAGATGGCGGAGATCACGAGCGACCTGCCGCAGCAGCAGCCGCGCTATGCGCTCGACGATCCGCCCACCGCCGACGCCGATCCGTGGGCGGCCGAGCTGGCCGCGCTCCGCCGCAACGCCAAGCAGCTGAGCGAGCGCGACGCCACGCGCGGGGCGCTGCTCTTCGGCGCGGTCTCGGTGCTGGCGTCGACGATGGGCGAGGCCGACGCCGCGCACGAGGCGCTCGGCTCGGCCAAACGGCTGTCGCGCGAGCGCTGGATCGCCACGATCCGGCGGCGTCGCGCCTGGCAGGCTCGCGACTTCGACAAGGCGCTCGAGGCGGCGCGCGAGGAGCTCGATCAAGTGGGCGAGCCGCGCGAGCGCGTCGCCTTGCTCATCGAGGTCGCCGCGCTCGAGATCGCGACCAACGGCAACCGCGCCGCCGCGCTGCAGGCGCTCGAGGAGGCGCGCGAGCTCGATCCCGCCTCGGCGACGGTGATCGAAGGGCTCGCCGAGCTGCACGTCATCGGGCGCGACTGGGAGGAGCTGCTCGGCGTCGTCGTGGCGCTGGCCGACGCCACCGTCGACGTGCAGTACCGCAGCATGATGCGCCACAACGCCGGCGTCATCCAGGACGTGCGGCTCGACCTACGCGCCGCCGCGCGCGCGTCGTACAAGCTCGCGCTCACCGACGATCCGACCAACATCGCCGCCGCGCTCTCGCTCGAGACGCTTTGTCTCCTCGACGAAGACTGGACCGAGCTGGCGCGCACGCTTTTGACCGAAGCGTCGCTCATCGGCGATCCGCAGACGGTGCGGCGGCTGTGCGAGCGCGCCGGCGATCTCTTGTGGGAGAAGCTGCACGACGCCGAGAGCGCGCTCGCCGCCTATCATCAGGCGGCCAAGGCTGCGCCCACCGAGTCGTCGCCGCTGCGCCGGCTCGCCGCCGTGCTCGAGTCGACCGGCCGCTGGCGCGAGCTCATCGACGTGCACGAGAAGGAGCTGGCGGTCACGCACGATCCGGTCGCGCGCGCCGATCTGTACTTCCGCATCGCCGAGACCCAGCGCACCAAGCTCGGCCACCTCGACGCCGCCGAGGTCGCCTACGCCGCCGCGCTCGACGTCGATCCGCTGCATCTGCCCACGCTGCAGTCGTTCGACGCGCTCTTTCGCTCCGGCGCGCGCTGGGCCGAGCTGGCGCAGATGCAGCTGCGCGAGACGGAGAAGATCACCGATCCCAAGCGGCGCGCCGATCACCTCGTCGAGGTCGCCGAGCTGCTCGAGCGCCGGCTCGGCGATCGCCACGAAGCCGTGCGCCTCAACGAGCGCGCCTACGAGCTGCATCCCGGGCATCGGCTCGCCTTCTTCGCGCTCGATCGACTCTATCGCCGCGCCGAGAAGTGGACCGAGCTGGTGCGCCTCTACGAGCAGCAGGCGCCGCACACGACCGATCGGGCGCTGCAACGCTTCTGGCGCCAGGAGTCGGCGCGGCTGTGGTCGGAGCGCGTGCCCAACTCCGAGCGGGCGGCGGCCGCGTTCGTCGCCGTCTGGGACATCGACGAGCGCGATCTCGGCCCGCTGTTCCTGATGGCGCGCGTGCTCGAGGCCGCGGAAAAATGGGAGCCGCTCGCCGCCGCGCTCGAGCAGCAGGCCAACGTGCTGCGCGGCGACATCGACAAAATCGCGGTCAAGCAGCGGCGCGCCGCCGTGCTCGAGGTGCATCTCGAGCGGCCCGACGACGCGCTCGCCGTGCACGAGCGCGTCCTCCAGCTCGACTCGGACAACGAGGTCTCGCTGCGCGCGCTGGCGCGGCTGCATCACCTGGCCGGCCGCTGGCGCGAGGTCATCGAGATCTGGACGCGCCAGCTCGCCCACTGTCCGACGGCGCGCGAGCGGGCGGCGCTGCACTATCACATCGGCCGCGTGCACGAGCGCAAGCTCGGCGAGCGCGATGCGGCCGTCGCTGCGTACGAGCGGGCGATGGCGGACGATCCGCTGCATGCCTCGGCGCTGCGCGCGCTCGACCGCATCTTGCGCCGCGATCGCCAGTGGAAG
>DASXOU010000324.1:0-3397 GCA_036494045.1 Polyangia bacterium
CGAGGTGTCGACGCACAGCCGCGCCGTGAAGGTGGCGTCGCCGAGGCCGCGGTGCGAGCCCAGCACCGACGGCGGCAGGTGCGGCATGGCGCCGGCGATGCGCTGCGCGTCGAGCGCGTGCGGCGGCAGGTTGCGCGGCCTCGGCGCCGGCGCGGCGATGCAGCCGGCGCCGCTGCAGGGCGGACCGCCACCGCCGGGCCGGCCGACCGCGGGACCGTCGGGCGGACCATCGGGCGGGCCGGGCTCGTCGCTGCCCGACCAAGCCGGCGGCTCGCTCGTCGGCGTCGGCTGCGGCGTCGTCGGGGGCTGTGTCACCGACGAGAGCTTGCGCTGCGTATGGTGCGCCGCCGCCGGCGGCTTCGGCTGCGGCGCAGCCTCGGGCGGGGCGGGCGTCACGAACGTGATCGCCAGGAGCGGCGGCGTCAGCTCCGCCACGTGAAACCAGCTGGCGACGACGAGCGCCGCGACGGCGCCGCCATGCGCCACCAGCGAGCCGACGATGAGCGCGCGACGCTTCCAGTTGCGCCGCTTACCGATTACGAAGCGCTCGAACATTGTGCCCTCCTCGGCGTTCGACACCTACAACGCGCGACCACGGCAATCGATCTACAATGGCGACGGTGGGGGAGCTGTCTGCACCGGTCGTGGTGCTCCGCGTGACCGTCCGCGCACCCGACCTCGACGCGTTCATCACGCGCTACTCGCGGCATCTCGCCGGCGATCGCATCTTCATATTCTCGAAAGCGCCGCAGCCGGTCGGCACCCACGTGCGCTTCAACTTGCAGCTCACCAGCGGCGAGGTGCTCTTGCAGGGCCGCGGCACCGTCAAGCGCGTGCAGGACGACGGCGGCGACGCGCGCCATCCGCCGGGCATGGAGGTGCAGTTCAAGCCGCTCGACGAGCGCTCGGCGACCCTGGTCGATTTCATGATGGCGACGCGCGCCGGGCTGACCGAGAGCATCGTGGCCAAGGCAGCGCCGGTGGCGCGCGCGGTGGTGCCGGCCAAGCCGCCGTCGCTGCCGCCACGGCCGACGCCGCTGACGCCTTTGCCGAAGCTGAGCGCCCAGCCGACGCCGCCGTCGCCGATTCCGCTGCCGCCGCCGCCGCCGAAGCCGACGCCGGGCAAGCCGACGCCGGTGGCGCGGCCTCCGTCGCTGTCGCTGGAGTCGGTGTGGAAGTCGGAGGCGGGCGAAGCGGCGACGGATGCGGCGTCGACGTTCGTCGACAAGCCGTTCGCGCCGGTTGCCGCCGTCGATTCGGCGCCGCTCGGCGACATCGTCGCTGCTGCCGTCGCCGAGGCCGCCGCGGCCACGCACGAGCCTGCGCCGCCGCCGTCGCCGTCGAAGCCGCACGAGCTCGGGACGATCATTCCGCCGACTGCCGACCCCAGCGTCAACGCGCCGCCGGTATTCGCCGAGAGCTGGGGCGGCGACGCGCCCGCCAACCCGTTCAGCGACGTCTCCGACGGCGCCATCGAATACTTCGTCGAGTGGTCGATCGAGCAGTCGATCGGCCCGCGCGCGCGCCCGCAAGCGCGCTTCTCCGACGTGCCGATGGCGCTTCCCGGCGACACCGGCGCGCACGGCATCTTCGATCCGCGCTCGCGCGGGCAAAAGCTGGCGCTCTTCGGCGGTCTCTTCGCCGCCGGCCTTCTCGTCGGTGGCGTCGTCGTCGGGCTGGCGATGCGCCATTCGCCGTCGTCGCGGTCGTCGCCGCCGCTCGCCGCCGCGATCACGCCGGCACCCGTTGCCACACCAGCCGCGCCGGCTCCGTCAGCGACCTCCGCGACGTCGTCCGGCGACGCGGAGCTCGTCGTCACCACGCGCCCGCCCGGCGCCGCCGTCACCATCGACGGCGCCGCCGCCGGCGCCACGCCGCTTCAGACCCACGTCGCCGCCGGCCACCACGAAGTCGCCGTCAGCAAGGAGCGCTACGCCGCGACGACCACGACCACCGACGCGCCCGGCAAGCTCACCCTCGATCTGCGCCGCCCGCCGGCGACGCTACACGTTACCTCGACGCCGCCCGCCGCCGACGTCGTCATCGCCGGCGAGCATCGCGGCAAGACGCCCGTCGACATCCGCCTCCCCGGCTTCGAGAGCTACGAGATCCGCGTCTCCCTCGCCGGCGCGCGCCCCTGGCACAAGACGGTCTACCTGAGCCACGCCTCGAACCGCGTCGACGCCGCGCTCGTCGTCGGCAAGCAGTCCGCGCCGACGCCACGCAACGGCCGCCGCTGATCGCGCGCTAGCGAGCCGGCTCGCCCGGCAGCGCCAGCGTCGTGCGCAGCACCACTGCCGCGCCACGAAACGGCGCCAGGTTGACCTGCTTGAGCGTGCGCTCGACGCAGTTGGCGAACGGCGCGATGTCATCGAAGCCGCCGAGCTTGGCGACGGTGACGTGCCCCGGACGGAGCGACGGTGACCTCGAGCGGAACCTCCGCGACCTGGCGCGCATAGGTGTTGCGGCACGCGGTCAACAGCGCGCGGTGATTGCCGATCGCAGCGACGAGATCGCGCTCGGTCGGAGGCGGCGTCGTCACCATCGGAGCCGTATCGGGCCCCGGGCCCACCAGCGAGATCGGCGGCGTCCCGACGATCGGCCGCTTGTAGCAGACGACCGCGCCCTCCTCGCGATTGATGCCGTCGCCGTAGACCGACACGGCGGCGAGCTCCCAGCCGGAGAGCCCGGCCAGCTTCACGCCGGTGCCGTCGATCAACTTGCCCACCGACGCGCCGTCCACGCAGCGCTGCTCCCACAGCGTCGGCTTCGGCGGCGCCTCGGCCGAGGCGAAGCGCGGGTTGGCGAGCGCGAGCACCGCCAATGCTCCCAAGGCGCCCGCGCCGAACGCGAGCGCCAGCTGTGCCTTGGTCATGCTGCCGCTCCTACTTGATCCCGAGCTCGAGCTTGAGCTTCGTCAGAAGCGCGTAGACCAGGTTGGTCCCGAGCGCGCGCGAGTACTCGTTGACGATCTTGGTCCACGCGTCCTTGACCTTGGCCTCGTCCTTCAAGACCGGGTCGACGCGGCCCGTTGGGCTCACGTATGCGTCCTTACCGAGCACTTTGGCCGCGAGCGTCGCCGCCGGCGCCCCCACCTTGCCCGCAAACGTCGCCACCAGCTTTTCCACGAACTCGTGTCGCATCGGCCGGACGCTCCCCCTCGGAGTTCGATCGTTGGACCTAAAGGTTGTAAACTAGAACGGGCCTACGGGTCCAGCGATGAAGATCATTCCCTACGCGCTGTCCGACGTCGGCAAGAAGCGCGACCACAACGAGGACTCGTACCTCGTTCGCGGTGACGTCGGCCTGTACGCCGTCGCTGACGGCATGGGCGGCCATCAGGCCGGCGAGCGCGCGTCGCGCATGGCGCTCGACCCGCTCGTCGGTGAGCTCAAGC
>DASXOU010000325.1:0-2325 GCA_036494045.1 Polyangia bacterium
CAACTGCGGCAGTACGCCTTCGTCCGCGAGACACTGCGCATGAGCGTCGTTGCAGATGCCGATGTCGTGGCTGTTGTTGCCGGCCTTGGTGATACACGCGCGCTGGCCGAGTAGGCAGCGACCGACTTGGACGCGCTCGGCGCAGCTGTCCTCGCAGGCGATACGCACGGCGAACGCGACCTGTCGCTCGCACACGGCGCGCTGCCCATTGGCGCATTCGGTGGCGTCGCCACGCAGCACCGGGTCGGTGATGCTGGCGAGCGCCGGTCTCTCCGTCGGCGCCGCGACGTCGAACTGCACCGTCTTGTCGAACGCGGGCGCGTAGTCGCTGGGCGCGTCGGGCGTGCTCTCGCGCTGTTCGCCGCGCGGCCCGGTCACGTCGGCGATGACCACGTGCAGCGGTCCGCACCAGGCCGCGAGCGCAGACATGCCGCGGTTGATGGTAAACACGACGCGCCCGCCGTCGTCGGTCGTGCCGTTCCATCGCACCGAGCGCGCGCCGTAGCTCGCCGTGACCTGGAGCGCGCGTCCGCTCATGAGCTGCGGCTGTTGCGCACGACAGTTGTGGCGCGCGTCCTCACGCCAGCGCGCGATCGCCTGTTCGCGTTCGAGGTGCACCTTCTCATAGTGCCGGGGCGCGGCGGCCCACCACACGATGGCCGAGCCGAGCGACAGGCCAAAGATGGTGGAGCCGATTGCGATCGAGGTCGCGTCGTTCCTGTCGGCGATGCCCAATCCGGCGACGACGCCGCCGCCAAGCGCCAGCCCGAGCGACGACAAGCCGGGCCAGTTGTTGCGCGTGAAGTAGCGGCCGCTGTAATGCTGCTCGACGCCGACTTCCGCGTCGCGACACAACGGCGTCCCGGTGAACACAACGGCGGTGCGATCGCTGTTCCAGTCCGCGCGGAACGAGAGGTCGTGTCCTTCGCATACTTCGCGCGTGCTCTTGATGATCGTTCGGCTGGGCTCTTCCGTAAGTTGGGAGTCGTAGGGACCACAGGCCCCGACTGTGAGGAGCAGCAATGGCATAAGGCGCACCGCCGCATTTTACCCCAACCGAGCGCGACTCGGAAAGGAGGTCACCACCTCGGTGCGCCCGCGGTGAACTGAACGCCGTCGATCGCCACCGACTAAGCCACCCATGCCGATCGGATACGAATGGCGCGACCTACACCGGACCGAGCGATTGCCAAAGCAACCATTGTGCGGACGGCGTCTGCTGCAACAGCGGAACGAGGGCAGCCCCATCGCTAGCCACGGTAAGGGGCGTGGCGCTTGCCGTCACACAGATTGATGGGCTCGCTGAAGGGATCGAAGCGTCGCTGGCAGTGCTGTTTTTGACGCTGCAACTCATTGATCCTTCGTCCGCGAAAATCCGTACGCGCATTATTCGGGAAAACGGAATCAAAATGTCGACCATGTTTTCCGAGGCCAGCAACGGATTGGCGTGTCTCGATGGTAGCCGCCCGACTACAACCTACGGCTTAGACGCGCGAATCATCGCTCGCGAATAATGGTCAACATTATTTCGGCGATCTTCTAAGTGGCCGTAGCTGGCGGGTGCAATCCCAGCCGCGGACGCAAGGGCGCCGCGATTTTCCGAATATTCGTGATTCGAACACAGCGTTGAACGGGGAATTATTCGGCCGCACTCTTGCGCGCGGCCGTGCGCGACCGCGGGATCTTCGGGCGAATGCCTGTTGTCGCAGCCACTTCGATATTATCGAGCGCCAGCGGCTCTCCGTATTGGACGGGAATCTCCCCGTCGAGCACTCGTTCGACGACGAAACACCACCGCCACATCTTGGGCTTCTCACCCTTCTTCTGGAAGAAGATGAAGCCTCTGAAGTCTTTTCCTTCCGGCTCCCTGATCTCGACACGCACGACGACGGTCACCAGCTCGCGCGCGTCCGCGGCGTCGAGCAGTCGAGTTGTGTGCTCCGGCTTCGACGTGAACGGGCTCGCGTAGCACAGATCACCGTTGTTGAGCTTGCGCAGGAAATAGAACTGGCCGCAGCATTTGGCATCCAGCCCGAGCTTTAGGCCAACGATCGGCGGCATGTCGCGATGGTCCTTCACCTTGCCGATGATGGCGTAGCGGCCAGCGCCGAGACCCGCGGCCGTCTTCAACCGATTGAGCACGCGCGGCCGGATCAACTCGACCCGTTCGCCATCCTCCAGCGTGATCCACTCACGGAGATCATCGCGAGCCGCGCGGATGCCAAGCGTGCTCTTGCCGGGCGTGATGGCCGAGTCTTCATCCAGATCGTCTACGACGCTCGGATCGTAGTCCATCCAGTCGGCGATCACCTCTGGCTTCACATC
>DASXOU010000326.1:0-2863 GCA_036494045.1 Polyangia bacterium
TGAGCCGGCTCATCTGGAGCGCTTCGCGGTAGAAGGCACCCTCGAAGGGGTTGAGCGCGCGCATGATGTCGGCGATGGTGCGAAAGCCGTGGATCGCGGCGTGGGGCGCTTCGGTGCGTGCCGCGCGATCGAGCACGCCGGGGTTGGTCTCGCGCACCATCTTCTCGCAGAAGTCGACGCAGACCAGGTTCTCCTGGAAGATGTTGTGGTCGAACATGTACTCGGCGGCTTCGCCGAGGTTGACGATCCACTCGGCCAGGTGCGGCGGCTTCACCCCGTAGGCCATGTTCTGCGCGTAACAGCTGCAGGTGGCGTGGTTGTCGCCGCAGATGCGGCTGGTGATGAAGTGCGAGTCGCGCGGATCCTTGCCCTTCATGAACACCGAGTAGCCGCGGAAGATCGACGAGGTCGACTTGCACTCGGCGACCTTGCGCTTGCCGAAGTCGATCTTGGTGTAGATGCCGAGGCTGCCGACGATGCGCGTGATCGGATCCCAGTTCATTTCGACCAGCTTGCTGCCGCCGGCACCAATCGAAGACATGGTCATTCGAGCCTCCTCACCAGGTCGGGTGGTAGCCGGTCGTCAAGGCCGCGCCGCGATGGCGCCACTTGGTCTCTTTGTCGACGGTGTGTAACGTCATCGAGCGCAGCGAGCGGATGAGCGAGCCGTAGACGCCGACGGTGCGCGACGAGATCTTGGCGCCGGGCGGCTCGTCCATGAACGGCATGAACATGTCGGGGAAGCCGGGCATGGTGCAGCCGATGCAAATGCCGCCGACGTTGGGACAGCCGCCGATGCCGGCCATCCAGCCGCGCTTGGGCACGTTGCATTTGACCACCGGGCCCCAGCAGCCGATCTTCACCAGGCACTCGACGGTGCCGTACTCCTTGGTGAACTGCCCCTGCTCGTAGAAGCCGGCGCGATCGCAGCCTTCGTGCACGGTGAGATCGAAGAGCCAGCGCGGGCGCAGGTTCTCGTCGAGCGGAATCATCGGCGCCTGGCCGGCGAGCTGATTGAGGAGGTAGAGCAGCGTCTCCGACAGGTTGTCGGGCTGGATCGGGCAGCCGGGGACGCACACGACCGGCAGGCCCGCTTTGGATTTCCACTCCCAGCCGAGATAGTCGGGCACGCCCATCGCGCCGGTCGGGTTGCCCTCCATCGCGTGAATGCCGCCGTAGGTGGCGCAGGTGCCGGCGGCGACGATGGCGGTGGCGTGCGGCGCCAGCTTGTCGAGCCAGTCGCTCGTCGGGATCGGCTGGCCGGTCGTGGGATCGTTGCCGAACGCGGCCCAGTAGCCCTCGGGCTTGACCTTCTCGTTCGGGATCGATCCCTCGACGACGAGCACGAACGGATCGAGCTCGCCGCGCGCGCCCTTCCAGAACCACTCCATGAACTCGTCGCCCACCTGGTAATCGATGAGCGGCCAGTGGAAGATGACCTTGGGCATCCCGGGCAGGACGCCGAGGACGATGTCCTCGACGCTCGGCTGCATCGCCGCGGTGAGCGCCACCGAATCGCCGTCACAGCTCAGCCCGGCGTTGATCCACAAGACGTGAACGACCGGTTTCTTGCCGTTGCCGTTCGTCGGCATCGTCGCCTCCGTTTGCGTGCGTCGTTCGTTCGTCGGTCGTGTGTCGACCTTGTCAATGTCGCCTCGCGTGGCCAGGCGGCTACGGTAGTGCAGCAAATGCCATCGCCCCGCCGAGCACGATGCTGGTGGCGCCGATGCCGAGCTGCAGCGCGCGCGCGCTCCACGCCCAGCGCCGCGCGCAATAGCCGAGCGGCAGCGACACGATGAGCGACGACGCCAACATGCCGAGGATCGAGCCGACGCCGAAGAGGCCGAGGTACAGGAACGCGGCGCGCGCCGAGTGCAGCGCCGGCAAGGCCACGAGGACGACCGCGCCCGAGCCTTCCATGCCGTGCAGCCCGCCGACCACGAGCGCGCGCGACGCCAGCGCCGGCGCGATCGCAGCGTCGTCGTGATGCGCGCGACGGGCGACGAGCGCGCGGCGGAGCGCGTCGGCGCCGAGCCAGACGAGGACGCCGCCGGCGAGGAGCTCGCCGAGGCGCGCCCAGCGGCCGTCGGGTGACCAGACGACGCCGGCGGCGACCAGCAGCGTGCCGGCGGCGGTGAGCGTCAGCGTGTGGCCGAGACCCCAGGCGGCGGCGATGCCGAGGATGTCGCTGCGGCGGCGCGCGCGCGTCGCCATCGTGGTGACCGCGGTCAGGTGATCGGCTTCGAACGCATGGCGCAGCCCGAGGAGGAGGCCGAGCCACAAGACGCCGGCGAGCATCGCGGCGCGCTCCTGTCCCTAGCCGACCGCCGCCGCGCCGCGGGCGAGCGCGCGCAGATGATCGAGCCAGGCCTCGAGGCCCTCGCCGCTCCGCGCCGACAGGGGCAGCAGGCGCGCGCGCGGGTTGACACGATGGGCACACTCCGTAAAGCGCGCCAACGAGAAGCCGACGTGCGGCAAAAGATCCATCTTGTTGAGCACGATCAGATCGGCGGCGCGGAACATGTGCGGATACTTGAGCGGCTTGTCTTCGCCCTCGGTGACCGAGGCGATGACCACGCGCGCGGCTTCGCCGAGGTCGAAGAGGGCGGGGCAGACCAGGTTGCCCACGTTCTCGATGAACAGAAGGCCGCCGCGCGGCGCGAGCTCGTCGAGGGCGCGGCCGACCATAGCGGCGTCGAGGTGGCAGCCGGTGCCGGTGTTGATCTGGAGCGCGCGGCAGCCGGCGGCGCGGATGCGCTCGGCGTCGCGCGGGGTCTCCTGGTCGCCTTCGATGACGGCGATGGGCAGCTCGGCGGCGAGCGTGCGCACGGTCGCTTCGAGCAGCGTCGTCTTGCCCGCGCCC
>DASXOU010000327.1:0-3389 GCA_036494045.1 Polyangia bacterium
GTACGCCTACGCATACACGCCGCGCGATCCGGGCTTGCTCGTCTGCGGCGCGACGCTGCCGCCCGACGATCTCGACGACGCCTTCGCCGGGCTCATGTCCGAGACCTTCCGCTTGCGCCATCAAGAGGTGAGCGACACCGAGCTCGCCAAAGCCAAGGCGATCATCGAGTCGGACGCGACCTATCAAAAGGAGACCGTGCAAGGCCTGGCGCGCAAGCTCGGCTTCTTCGAGACCGTCGGCGGCGGGCTCGATTGGGAAGACGAGTACAACCGCCAGGTGCGCGCGGTGACGCCGGCGACGTTGATGGCGGTGGCGCAGAAGTACCTGGTCGTCGACAACGCGACCATCGCCGCGCTGGTGCCGGAAAAGAGCGGCGCCGAAGCGCGCAAGCTCGAGGACAACCTGTCGGCGGCGCTGGCGACCATCTTCCACGCCGCCGAGACGCGCTGGGCGCCGCTGCCGCCGGCGCCGTCGCGCGACGAGGCGGTCGTGCGCGTGAAATTGCCGTCGGGCGCGCGCCTGCTCGTCAAGCGCGATCCGTCGGTGGGCCTGGTGGCGATGCGCGCGGTCTGGATGGGCGGCCTGCGCTACGAAGACGCGCGCACCAACGGCGTCAACAACCTCATCGCCGCCTTGGTCACGCGGGGCACGCGCGCGCTGTCGGGCGACGAGCTGGCGCACGAGGTCGAGGCCATGGCCGGCTCGATCGGCGGCTTCAGTGGCCGCAACTCGTTCGGCGTGCGCGCCGAGATGCTGGCGCGCCATTGGGAGCGCGGCCTCGAGCTCCTCGCCGACTGCATCCTCGCGCCCGCGTTCGCCGCCGACGAGCTGGAAAAGGAGCGGCGCCAGGCGCTCGAGGAGATCCGCACGCAAGCGGACAACGTCTCGTCCGAGGCGTTCCGCCTGTTCCAGCAGACGCTCTACCACAAGCATCCCTATCGCTTCGACGTCATCGGCACCGCCGACTCGGTCGCGGCGCTGACGCGGCGCCGCCTCGCCGACTATTACAAGCACCACATGGCGCCGTCGCAGATGACGCTCGCCATCGTCGGCGACGTCGATCCGCAAGCGGTCGTCGCCAAGGCGCGCGCGCTCTTCGGTGCTGCCGGCAAGGGCGCGCCGCCGCCCGCGTCGCCGCCGGCGCCGTGGGACGCGGCCCATCCCGTGGTCGGGCGCGAGGTCGGCAAGATCCAGAACAAGCAGCAGGCGCACGTCATCTACGGCTTCCCCGGCACCACCATCACCGACGACGATCGCTTCGGGCTCGAGGTGCTGTCGACGATCTTGTCGGGGCAGGGCGGCCGCCTCTTCGTCGAGCTGCGTGACAAGCGCGGCCTCGCCTATCGCGTGAGCGCGTTCTCCGTCGAAGGCGTCGATCCCGGCTACTTCGCCGTCTACATCGCCACCTCGCCGGAGAACCTGGCCGTCGCCAGGAGCGGCATCGACGAGGAGCTGGCGAAGATTGCGGCGGTGCCGGTGCCCAAGGCCGAGCTCGAACGCGCCAAGCGTTACCTCGTCGGCGCGCACGAGATCTCCTTGCAGCGCCGCGCCGCGCTCGCCTCGACGCTGGCGTTCCACGAGGCCTACGGCGTCGGTTGGGACGAGTACCGCCGTTACGCGCCCGGCATCCTCGCCGTCAGCGCCGCCGACGTGCAGCGCGTGGCGAAAAAGTATCTGGTGCGCGAGCGCGCGATCGTCGCCGTCGTCAAGCCCGAGGACGCCGCGCCCGCGCTCGCCAAGCCCAAGTCCAAAGCGTCGGCCGCCAAGGCCGCGCGCAAACAATGATGTCATAATCGGGGCCCGTGCCCGTCGACGCCCACACCAGCGACGAGATGAAGAGCGACGATCCGATCGTCGGCCGCCTCATCGCCGAGCGCTATCGCGTGTTGTCGCCGCTCGGCCGCGGCGGCATGGGCGCCGTGTATCGCGTCGAGCACGTCATGCTCAAGAAGGAGCTGGCGCTCAAGTTCCTGCATCCCGAGCTCGGGCGGCTCGACGAGGTGGCGCGCCGCTTCGAGCGCGAGGCCGAAGCGGCGGCGCGGCTCGATCATCCGAACATCATCGCCGTCACCGACTTCGGGCGCACGCCCGACGGCATGCTCTTCCTCGTCATGGAGCTCCTGCAGGGCCAGTCGCTGACCGAGGTCATCCGCCCCGACGGCGCCGGCCGGCCGCTGCCCGTGGATCGCGCGCTGCACATCGTGCGGCAGATCCTGCGCGCGCTCGAGCACGCGCACCAAAGCGGCATCGTGCATCGCGATCTCAAGCCCGACAACGTCATGCTCGTCAGCCGCGACGGCGACGACGACGTGGTCAAGCTGCTCGACTTCGGCATCGCCAAGATGATCGCGCCCGCCGACGGCGAGCCCGGTCAGGCGCTCACGCAGGCCGGCGTCGTCTTCGGCACGCCCGAGTACTTGTCGCCCGAGCAGGCGATGGGCGAGGAGGCCGATCCGCGCGCCGATCTCTACTCGGCCGGCATCGTGCTCTACGAGATGCTCACCGGCACGCGGCCGTTCGACGCGCCCTCGAAGGTGGCGATCGTCTCGATGCACCTGACGCAGAAGGCGATGCCGGTGACCGAAGCCGCGCCCGATGTTCCCAAGTGGCTCGAGCGCGTCGTCGAGCGCGCGATGGCCAAGAAGCGCGACGAACGCTACGCGAACGCAGGCGCATTTCTCGGCGCGCTCGACGGCTCGCTGCCGTCGCGCGGAATGGCCGCGACGCCGCCCGGGCGCCCGCCGCTTTTGCGCGATCTCGCGGCGCGCGTGCAAGCCGGCTTCGCGTTCCTCGTCGGGCGCGCGCGCCAGGCGGGCGTGCCCATGCCGCGCGCCTTCGTCGGCGCGGCGCTCGCGCTCGTCGTGGCGCTCGTCGCCATCCTCGTGTTTCTGCGCCGCGGCGAAGGACCGCGCCCGGCGCCGGCCGCGCTCGCCGAGTCGATCGCCCGCGCCGAGACGCTCTTGTCGCGCGGGGAATTGGAAGCGGCCCGCGCCGCGTTACAGCAATTGCAGTCACAACATCCGGAGACGGCGCGCGTGCGCTACTTGTTCGGAAACCTCGATTACGCGCAGGGCGAGCGCGAGCATGCGCTCGCCGACTACCACGACGCCCTGCGTCTCGACGGCGGCTTCGCCAACGACGCCGTCCTGCGCGCCAACGTGCGCGCCTCGCTCGATCGCCGCGCCGAAGGGCCGGCCGCCGTCGCGCTCCTCGCCGACGACATCGGCAAGCCCGCGCTGTCCGATCTCGTCGCCTGCGCCAAGACCTGTCGCGACGAGCGCACGCGCAAGAAAGCCGCCGAAGCCGCCATCAGGCTCGGCGGCCCGGCGCTCATCGCCGCCGAAGCCAGGCCCGACGACGACGCTGCCGCCGACGAAGTCAGTGAGCG
>DASXOU010000328.1:0-5042 GCA_036494045.1 Polyangia bacterium
CCTCGTGTTCGTCGGCTCGGCGCTGCCGACCGAGACGGGCTCGGGCAACGCGACGACCGCGGTGCAGGTGATCGATCCGTTGACCGAGCTCGACCTCGCCAAGCAGCCGATGACGCCGGTGACGCTGCCGAGCCTGACCGCGGCGGCGTCGACGTGGGACGGCCGCTTCGTGGTGGTGGCCAACGGCAGCGCGTTGACGGCGTTCGACACTGGCAGCGGCAAGAGCGTGGCCGGCACGCTCAACCTCGCGTTCGCGCCCACGCGCATCGTGGTGGCGCCGCGTGACGCGGCCATCGTCGCGCTCGATCCCGGCTCGGGCGGCAACGGGTCGCTCGCCATCATCAGCGACGTCGCCGGCTTCGTCGGCTCGCCGGGCAGCGCGAACCCGAACATCGTGCGCATGCCGGGCGCGGTAGCGCGCAGCGCCGCGTTCTCGCCCGACGGCAGCAAGCTCTATGTGCTCACCGGCGGCACCGGCGATCCGTGCGCGCCGGGCGCGACCAACGCGGCCAACGCCGTGCAGGTCTACGGGCTCGACGGCAGCATGAGCAACGCGCTGATGCTCGAAGGATTCGCCGCCGATCTGACGGTGGATCCGCAGACCGGCGCCATCGTCGTCGCCGACGTCGCAGGCAAGCAGATCGCCACGATCGATCCGACGTCGGGCGCGCCGACCAAGGTGCTCGGCAACCTGACCTGCCCGAGCGCAGTGCGCGTGGTCAACGGCACCGTGTTCGCGGTGACCAGCGATCGCGACATGACCGAGAACGCGTTCGTCGTGCAGCGCATCCCGCTTGGGGGCGGCGCGGCGACGGCGACGCTGATCACGGCGCCGTTTTTCAACATCCCGATCGACTCGATGGAGTCGCAGAACGGCGACATCGGCATGGCCGTCGTGCCGATCCGGCCGGTCACGCTCGACGCCTACGAGCTGGCGGTGACGCCCGACGGCGGGCGCGCCGAGTTCGCCTCGCGCATCGTGTACAACGAGGCCAACACCGAGTTCATGTTCTCGGGCGAGGATTGCCACGCGAACCTGACCATCGTCGAGTATGGGCTGTTCGCGATCGACCTGCGCACCGGCAACGCGGCCTACGAGTCGCGCTCGCAGCTGGTCACGATGGGCGCCAAAAATTGCGTCGATTGTTCGTTGCCGCCGTTGCCCGACCAGGTGGTCGAGTGTCAATCGACGGCCGGCGATCGCGCGGCAGGATTGGCGGCGACGTTCGGGCAATGAGGGCCTTCGTCGCGGCAATCGTGCTGTTGTGCGCCGTCGCTGCGCACGCGGACGAGAAGCGCACCGTCGCGGTGCTGGAGTATCGCGCGGGGGCGCGTGGCGCGCGCGACATCGGGCTTCGGCTGGCGCGCCTTCTGCGCGAGACGGCGGCGCTCAACGTCATCGACCTCGCCGAGGCGCGGCGGAAGTTCCCCAAGGTCGACAGCGAGGTCGCAAAGTGCGGCGGCGAGGCGATGTGCGTGGGCGCCATCGGCGAGCAGCTCGGCGCCAACGAAGTGCTCCTCGTCGGCGTGTCGCAGCTCGGCGACGTCATCATCGCCATCCAGCGCATCGACGCCAAGCGCGGCGAGGCCGGCGCGCGCATGGCCGAGTCGCTGCCGGCGGACAAGGAGATCACCGACGAGCAGGCGCTCGGCTGGCTGCGGCAGCTGTTTCCGCCGGAGACGTTCAACCGCTTCGGCTCGATCGCCGTCGACGCCGATCAGCCGGGCGCGACGGTGTCGCTCAACGGCGAGGCCTCGGGCAAGACGCCGCTGCCGGCGCCGGTAAAGGTTCGCGCGCCGGCCACGTATAAGCTGCGTGTGGAGAAGAGCGGGTTCGTGGCGTTCTCGGCGCGCGTCGACGTGTTGCCCGACGCCAACGTCGAGGTGCACGCGACCTTGCAGCGCGAGTCGCGCGAGGTGCCCTGGTTCAAGAAATGGTACGTGTGGGCGACGGTCGGCGGCGTGGTGGCGGCGGGCGCGATCGCGACGGCGATCTACTTTGGCACGCGCACCGACACGACGCCGCTCGGGTTCGTCATGAGACCGATGCCGTGAAGGTCGCGCCGTGAAGATCGCGCTGATCTCGGATCTGCACGGCAACGCGCTCGCGCTCGAGGCGG
Organism: Polyangia bacterium; assembly: GCA_036494045.1. Classification (GTDB taxonomy): domain Bacteria; phylum Myxococcota_A; class Polyangia; order Palsa-1104; family Palsa-1104; genus JAQBQH01. Next base: position 2,121 of record DASXOU010000328.1, read on the forward strand.
TGCTCGCCGATGCCGAGCGGGCGCGCGTCGATCGCGTCGTCTGCCTCGGCGACGTGGCGACGCTGGGGCCGAAGCCGCACCAGGTATTGGCGCGGCTGCGTGCGCTCGGCTGCGCCTGCATCGTCGGCAACCACGATGCGTTTCTCCTCGACGCGGCGCTGATCCGCTCGTACACCGAGACCGCGATCGTCGTCGAGGCGGTCGATTGGTGCCGCGCGCAGATGTCGGCCGACGAGCTCGCGTTCGTGCGCACGTTCGCCGGCGGGCTCGAGCTGCCGCTCGGCGGCGGCGCGACCTTGTGCTGCTATCACGGGACGCCGCGCTCGCACATGGAGGATCTCCTGCCGTCGGCGACGGCGGCCGAGATCGATCGCATGCTCGAGGGGCGCCAGGCGACGGTGATGGCGGGCGGGCACACGCATCTGCAGATGCTGCGGCAGCATCGCGGCACGCTGGTGATGAACCCGGGATCGGTGGGGATGCCGTTTCTCGAGCAGCCGGCGGGCGGACCGCCGACGGTCATGGCGCACGCGGAGTACGCGGTCGTCGACGCCGATGACGGCGGCGCCGTCGAGGTGCGGCTGCGGCGCTTGCCGCTCGATCGGCGCGCGCTGCGCGATCAAGCAGCGTCGTGCGATTTCCCGCTGCGCGACTGGCTGACGGCGCAGTACGCCTAGGGCCGGAAGAACAGAACAGGCGACAGGCGACAGGCGGCCGGCGAGTGGAAACGTCCGGAAATTCTGAATGGCCCGCCGCCTGCCGCCTGTCGCCTGTTTGGCTGTTTCAATGGCTACGCTGGCGCGCTCAGCTCCAACAACATGACGATCGCGTCCTCGTTGTCCTCGACGTAGTAGTTGGGGCGCACGCCGACGGGACGAAATCCGTATTTGCGATAGAGGCGGATGGCGCCGGAGTTGGAGCGGCGCACCTCGAGCGTGACGTAGCGGCACTTGTGGCGGTTGGCGAACGCGATCACGTGCTCGAGCAGGCGCGAGGCGTGCCCCTGCCGCCGGGCCTCCGGATGCGACGCGACGTTGAGCACGTGCACCTCGTCGCGCACCAGCCAATAGTTGACGAACGCCAGCACCGGCGCGGCGCCGCGACGCTCCTTCAGGACGTCGACGTGCGCCCAATCGCGATCGAGCTCCTCGACGAACACCTGCCGCGACCACGGCGCGCGAAACGACACGCGCTCGATGTCCATGATGTCGTCGAGATCGGACGCCTTCATCGGCACGATCTCGAAGCGCCGCGTACGCTCGCGCGTCGCCATCCTAGGGGCTCCGCACCGCCGGCGGCTGGTTGAGCGACGCGCGCGCCGACTCCTCATTGAACCCGGGCTCGATGTAGATGCGGCGCAGGCGCGGCAGCTCGCGGCGCAGCGCCGCCTCGATGTCGTTGATGCGCAATTCGAGCGTGCGCGCGTCGAGGTTGCCGAGGAAGCGCACCTTGATCGCCGCCAGCACCTCTTCGGGCGCCATGTGCATGGTGCGCAGGTGCACGAGCTCGACGACGTCCGGGTGCGCGGAGACGATGTCGCGGATCTTCTGCTCGTCGGCTTCGGTCACGCTCTGCCCGATGAGCAGGCTCTTGGTGTCGCGCGCCAGCACGAAGGCGACGCCGCCGAGCGCCAGCCCGACGACGATCGAGGCCGCGCCATCGTAGGCGACGTTGCCGGTCACGCGCGTGAGCACGATGCCGCCGAGCGCGACGGCGAGCCCGAACAGCGCCGCCAGGTCTTCGAACAGCACCGTCAGCACCGTCGGATCGCGGGTCTCCTTGAGCGTGCGGCGGATGCCGCGGCCGGCGCGGATGTGGCGGAACTCGCGCATGGCGACGGAGAGCGAGTAGGTCTCGAGCAGGATCGACACGCCGAGCACGACATAGGCCCAGCGCGCGCCGGCCAGCCTTTGCGACGGATCGTGGCGATGCAGGATCTTCTCCACGCCTTCGTGCACGCTGACGCCGCCACCGACGGAGAAGATGCACAGCGCCACCATGAAGGCCCAGAAATACGTCTCCGGCCCGTAGCCGAACGGATGATCGCGATCGGGCGGGCGCGCGCTCTTGCGCAGGCCGATGAGCAGGAAGATCTGGTTGGCCGTGTCGGCCGTCGAGTGACACGCCTCGGCCAGCATCGCGCTCGAGCGCGACAGCCCGGCGGCGATGAACTTGAAGATGGCGATGGCGACGTTGACGGCGAGCGCGGCCACGATCACGCGCATGCCGCTCTTGTCGTTGCCGCTCACGCGTCCATCCTATCGCATCTATTGTGGCGCCGGCAGCTCGACCGGCGGCAGCGCCTTGGCGATGCGGCGCCACAGCTCGTCGATGCCGTCGCCGTCGCTGGCCGAGACGGCGATCACGTGCATGCCGAGCGCGCGCTCCATCTTTTGCAGCGCCGGCTTACGCTCGTGCTTCTTCAGCTTGTCGGCCTTGGTCATCACTGCCAGCACCAACACGCCGCGCTCGCCCACGTATTTCGCGATCTCGGTTTCGTCGAGGAACGGCACTTCGCCCTTGCCCGTTTCGCGGCGCGGATCGACGAGCAGCACCAGGACGCGCAACGCAGCGCGCTCGGAGAGGTACTGATCGACGAACGGCAGCCACTTCTCGCGCTCTTCCTTCGACACCTTGGCGTAGCCGTAGCCGGGCAGGTCGACGAAGCGGAGCTCGCGCCGATCGCGGGGCGCGCGGCCGCCCTCGGGCGCCACCACGACGCGGAAAAAGTTGATCAGCCGCGTGCGCCCCGGTGTGCCCGAAATGCGCACCAGCCCGCGCCGCTGCATGAGCGCTTGCAAGAGCGTCGACTTGCCGACGTTCGATCGCCCGGCGAACGCGATCTCGGGCGCGCCCTCCTCCGGCCAGCCGGCGCCGGCCGACTTTTCCGTCGCTGAAGTGAGGAACTCTGCTTCGAGCACC
>DASXOU010000329.1:0-7102 GCA_036494045.1 Polyangia bacterium
CGGGCACGCAGTGGGGCGCGGCCACGGGGATCTCGGGCAGCGACACGACCTCGCTGGCGGCGGCGATCGCCGGCGGCGCGGGCGGCGATCTCGCCGACGTCGTCTACGTGCGCAGCGACGGGACGCCGCGCCACGCCGCGCTGACGGCGGGCGGCTGGCAAGCGCCGGTCACCGTCGCCGCGGCACTGCTGAGCGGCGCGCCCGCGCTCGCGACCACGCCGTAAAAGCGGCCGCGCGCATTGCACACGGGCTGCCGGGCGTTATAGATTGCGCGTCCAACGATTCAATCGGCGAGGCGAGCCGTAGGCGAGCCGAGTCGCTCCCGCGAGGCGGTGCCGAGCGGGATGCCCGTTTACAATAGGAGGACGCGATGCCCCGCAGGAACAAGATCGCACTCATCGGCGCCGGCAACATCGGCGGCGAATTGGCCGCCCTCGCCGTGCGCGAGCAGGTCGGCGACGTCGTGTTGTTCGACATTCCCGAGAAGGAGGGCCTGGCCAAAGGCAAGGCGCTCGACCTCGAGCAGAACGGCAGCGTGCTCGGGTACGACATGAAGATCACCGGCACGTCCAACTGGGACGACTGTGCCGGCTCCGACGTGGTCATCGTGACCGCGGGCGTGCCGCGCAAGCCCGGCATGTCGCGCGACGACTTGCTATCGATCAACTTGAAGATCATTCGCAACGTCGCCGAGAACGTGAAGACGAAGTGCAAGGACGCCTTCGTCATCGTCATCTCGAACCCGCTCGACGCGATGGTCTTCGAGATGAAGAAGGTGTCGGGCCTGCCGTCGAAGCGCGTGGTCGGCATGGCCGGCGTGCTCGACTCGGCGCGCATGACGCTGTTCCTCGCGCGCGAGCTCGGCGTGTCGTCGAAGGACGTGCGCGCGATGGTGCTCGGCGGCCACGGCGACACGATGGTGCCGGTGACCTCGTACTGCACGGTCAACGGCGTGCCCATCAAAACGCTCATCGGCAAGGACAAGCTCGACGCCATCGTCACGCGCACGGCGGGCGGCGGCGGCGAGATCGTCAAGCTGATGGGCACGAGCGCGTATTACGCGCCGGCGTCGGCGGCGATGGCGATGGCCAAGGCCTATCTGTACGACGAGAAGCGCCTCTTGCCGTGCGCGGCCTACTGCGAGGGCGAGTACGGCTATAAGGATCTGTACATCGGCGTGCCCTGCGTGATCGGCGCCGGCGGCGTCGAGAAGATCGTCGCCATCGAGCTCAACGCCGAGGAGAAGGCGCAGCTCGACAAGTCGGCGGCCGCGGTACGCGAGCTCCTCGAGGCTTCCAAGAAGCTGTAGCGCCCCGCTCGCTCGTTCCGCTCGTCAGGTTCCGCTCGCCAACAACACCACCGAGTAGCCGATCGCGGTCTTGCCCCCGGGATTGGCGTAGCCGTGCTTTTGATCGCCGCGAAAGACGACGACGTCGCCGGGCTTGAGCGTCCAGCTCTCGCCGGCGACCGAGAGCTGGATCTCGCCCGACTCGCAAGTCAGGTACTCGCGCGTGCCGTCGGTGTGGGGAATGCCGGCCATGGCGGCGCGCGGCGGCAGCTCCATGCGCTCGAGCGAGACGCCGGGGATGGCGTCAGGCAGCAGGCGCGAGATCACCACCTGCCCGCGCGTCTTTTGCGCGAGCGTGCCGGCGGCATAGAAGCGGCAGGCGGCGCGCGGCGGCGAGATCAATTCCTCGACGGAGACCTGCAGCGCGAGCGCTACCTTGTGCAGGACCGAGAGGGTCGGATTGGCGCCGCCCGACTCGAGGTGCTGCCAGGTGGCGCGCGGCAGGCCGGAGAGCTTGGCCATCTGCTGCTGCGAGAGGCCGCGGCCGAGGCGGAGCTCGCGGATGTTGTCGCCGATGCGGCTGCCCATGTCGTCGCTCATGAATTGGCACTATGCCAATATATTGGCAGAAGCGCCAATGGATTGGCGGCGAGGGGTTAGGCTGAGGGCGTGGAGGGAATCATGTCGAGGAAGCTCAATGCTCTCGTGACCGGCGCCAGCCGCGGCCTCGGCCGCGCGCTCGCCGTCGAATTGGCAAGACAGGGGACCGAGGTGGTGCTGGTGGCGCGCGAATCGGCGGAGCTGCACGCGGCGGTGGCGGAGATCCGCGCCGGCGGCGGCGTCGCCCATGCGCTGGCGGCCGACGTCGGTGACAAGCAGGCGATCCACGCCATCGCCGGCGCGGCGGCGGCGCTGGTCGGTCCGATCGAGCTGTTGATCCACAACGCGAGCACGCTGGGGCCGACGCCGCTTCGCCTCTTGCTCGACACCGACTGCGAGGATCTCGAGCGCGTCTTGCAGGTGAACCTGGTGGGGCCGTTCCGCCTGTCGAAGGCGGTCGCCGGCGGCATGGCGCTGCGCGGGCGCGGGACCATCGTGCACGTGTCGTCGGACGCGGCGACGAGCGCGTATCCGCGCTGGGGCGCCTATTCGGTGTCGAAGGCGGCGCTCGATCATCTCGGGCGCTTGTGGGCGGCGGAGCTCGGCGAGCTCGGGGTGCGCGTGCTGGTCGTCGATCCGGGCGAGATGGACACGCAGATGCACGCCGACGCCATGCCCGAGGCCGACCGCGCAACGCTGGCCCAGCCGGCGGAGGTGGCGCGGCGAATCGTGGCTCGAATTTTCGAACGCGCGTTCGAAAACGGCGAGCGCGTGTCGATCGATCGTAGCGTCGGGGGTGGCGCGTGAGGGCGGCGAGCGCGCCGCGGGCGCGCAGCGAGCGGCGGCTGTTGCTACTCGATCGGCAAACCGGCGCGGTGGGCGACGCGGCGCTCGAAGATCTGCCGTCGCTGGTGCGGGCGGGCGATCTGTTCGTGGTCAACGACGCGGCGACGCTGCCGGCGTCGCTGCCGGCGCGGCTGCCATCGGGCGCGGCGGCCGAGGTGCGGCTGGTGCGCACGCTCGACGAGGGCCGAAGCTGGCGCGCGGTGCTGTTCGGCGCCGGCGATTGGCGCACGCCGACCGAGCGGCGCGCGCCGCCCGAGCCGCTGGCGGTGGGGGCGCGGCTCGAGATCGCGGGGCTGACAGCGACGGTAACCGCTGTTTCTCGAACCTCGGTTCGACTTTTTGAACATGTGTTCGAAACGGACGCCGACGGCGCGTGGGCGGCGATCTATCGGCACGGGCGGCCGATCCAATACGCGCACGTGCCCGAGCCGCTGGCGCTGTGGTCGGTGCAGACCGCGTACGCCGCGCGGCCGTGGGCGGCCGAGGCGCCGTCGGCGGGCGTGCCGCTCGATTGGGCGCTCTTGTCGGCGCTGCGCGCGCGCGGCGTCGGGCTGGCGCCGATCACCGAAGGCGCCGGGCTGTCGTCGACGGGCGACGCGGCGCTCGACGCGACGCTGCCCCTGCCCGAGCGCTTCGAGGTCTCGCCGGCGACGGTGCGCGCCGTCGAGCGCGCCAAGGCGGCGGGCGGGCGCATCGTCGCCGTCGGCACCAGCGTGGTGCGCGCGCTCGAGAGCGCGGCGTCGTCGGGCACGCTGCGCGCGGCGAGCGGCGACACCGACCTGGTGATCGGGCCCGGCTATCGCCCGCGCGTCGTCGACGGGCTGTTCACCGGGCTGCACGAGCCGACGGCCAGCCACTTCGCGCTGCTGCAGGCGTTCGCCACGCGCGCCGAGCTCGAGCACGCCTACATGCACGCCGAGCGCGGCGGCTACGTCGGCCACGAGTTCGGCGACGCCAACCTGATCCTGTGATCGACTAATACGGAACGTACGGCGGGCGCTTGCGGGAGATCCACTTCTGCACCGACGGGCGCGACCACTGCGTCTCGGCGAACTTGCGCAGCTTGGGCGGCAGCTCGTGGCCGTTGAGGATCAAGCGGTGCAGCATGAACGCCAGATCGCTGTCGGCCTGGCACCACGCGCCGAAGAGCGAGCTCGCGCCGTCGGGCAACAGGCGCGACGCGGTGTCATAGAGCCGCTTGACCGCGGCCTCGCCGGCGGGCGACAGCGGCTTGTCGGCGCGCGCGAAGAACATCGTGTGCGTGGCGCGCTCTTCGCGGATCGGCATGAGGTCGGAGCGGATCCAATCGAGCACCATGCGGGCACGCGCGCGATCCTTGATGTCCTCGGGCAGCGCGCGCTTGAACTTCGGCGCGACAAACGCATCGTCGAGATAGTCGACGATGGCGCCCGACTCGGCGAGCCAGAAGCCGTCGTGATCGATCGCCGGCACGCGGCCGGTCATCGACGGGCCCAGATAATCGGCGCGCTGGTGCGCCTTGTCGGCGAGCGACACGAGCGCGAGCTCGTAGGGCACGCCCTTCTCCTCGAGCGCGACGTACGCGGAGAAGGCGTAGGGGCTGATGCTGAAGTGGTCGATGTAGAGCGTGAGCGCCATGGGTCACCTTTGAATGCGCAGCATACACGTGCTGCGATACGGGCGTGGAGGCGCGGCCGCCTCCTCGATGAAGCCGAGCTTGCGATAGAGCGGCTGCGCATCGCGCGTCTGCAAGAGCACGCGCGCGACGTTGCGCACGCGCGGATGATCGAGGCACAGGCGCATCACCGCTTCGCCGATGCCGCCGCCGCGCCACTCGGGCGCGACCACGACGTCGTAGACCCAGGCGTACTTGTGGCCGTCGGCGATGGCGCGCGCGCAGGCGACGAGGCGCCCGTCGACACGCGCGCCGACGAAGACCTGCGAGCCGGCGATGGCGCCGGCGATGCGCGCGCGCGGGTGGATGTCGTTCCAATATTCGGGCGCGAGCAGCGCGACCGCGGCCTCGACGTCGCGGAGATCGAGCGCGCAGTGCAACGTCACCGGCAGCGACGTGCGCAAGAACGGCGGCGTCGGCGTGTCGGGGTTGGCGGCGCGGACGAGCTCGATGGCGCGCGCGTCGCCGTCGTGGCCACGCCCCCACAGCGTCTCGAGGAGGCGCGCGCGCTCGTCGGGCGCGCGGTCTTGCAGCAGGCGCGCCTCGCCGTCGACGTCGCTGCCGTCGAGGGTGAAGCCGCCGTCGTCGCCGGCGACGAGGAGGCCGTGGACGGCGGCACTGCGCCACATGAGCGGATCGGCGGCGATCGCCTCGTGGACGGCGACGGTGGCGGCGCGGCCGCACGACGACGCGATCGCCAGCTCCTCGTCGGCGGCGACGGCGAAGCACAACCGACCGTCGGCCACGCGCGGCGAAACCGCGCGCACGAGCAGCGCGCCCGACGGCGTCGTCGTCGCCAATTGCGCCAGCGTCGCGCCGCCGAGGAGCGCGAGCGCCTCGCCGCGGCTGGTGCGGAAGAAGCGTCCCTGACGCATGGTCCAATCGATATCGCCGAGCTGGTACGTTCGAAAGTGCCAGTTTCGTGATATCGACTAGACCATGGCCCATTGGCAGGTGGCGCTCGATCTGCGCGATGGCGCGACGGCCGCGAGCGAGCAGCCGATCTTCATTCGGCTGGCGCGCGCCATCAGCGACGACGTGCGGCGCGGGCGGCTCAAGCCCGGCGACGCGCTGCCGGGGAGCCGCACGCTGGCGCGCACGCTCGGCGTCCATCGCAACACGGTGCTGGCGGCGTATGCCGAGCTCGCCGCCGAAGGCTGGATCACGACCGAGGCGGCGGCGCGCACGTTCGTCTCGCACGCGCTGCCCGACGTCGAAGGCGCGCCGCGGCGGCCGGCGACGGGGAAGACGGCGCGCGCCGTTGGCTTCGACCTGACGGCGCCGGCGGAGACGCGGCCGCCGGGGCCCGAGCGGCTGCCCGTCGCCAACGTGTTGGCGATGTCGGGCGGAATCCCCGACGTGCGCCTGGTGCCGACGGCGCCGCTGGCGCGCGCGTACCGGCGCGCGCTCAAGCTCGGCGGCCCGTCGCTGCTCGGCTACGGCGACGCGCGCGGGCATGCGCGGCTGCGCGGCGCGCTCGCCGAGATGCTGGCGGCGCTGCGCGGCGTGACCGCCGACGCCGAGTCGCTCATGGTCACGCGCGGCAGCCAGCTCGCGCTCGATCTGGTGGCGCGCACGCTGCTTGCGCCCGGCGACGTCGTCGCGGTGGAGGCGCTCGGTTATCGGCCGGCGTGGAGCGCGCTGGCGGCGGCGGGCGCGCGCGTCGTCCCCGTCGCCGTCGACGAGCGCGGCATCGACGTCGACGCGCTCGAGGCGCTGGCCGCGCACAAGCGGCTGCGCGCGATCTACGTGACGCCGCATCATCAATATCCGACGACGGCGATGCTCGACGCCGCGCGCCGCTTGCGCCTCCTCGAGCTGGCGCGCACGCGCCGCATCGCCGTCATCGAAGACGACTATGACTTCGAGTTCCACTACGAAGGGCGTCCGGTGCTGCCGCTGACCGCCGCCGATCGGCACGGCGTCGTCGTCTACATCGGCACGCTCTCGAAGATCCTGGCGCCTTCGTTGCGCCTCGGCTTCATCGTCGCGCCGCCGCCGCTCATCGAGCGGCTGGCCGAAACGCGGCTGACGATCGATCGCCAGGGCGATCAAGTCGTCGAGTGCGCCGTCGCCGAGCTGATCGAGGACGGCGAGCTGCAACGCCACGTGCGGCGCATGCGACGCATCTATCACGCGCGCCGCGACGCGCTCGTGGCGCAGCTGCGCCGTCGGCTCGGCGGCGCCCTCGACTTCGCGGTGCCTGCCGGCGGCATGGCGTTGTGGGCGCGCGCCGCCGACGGAATCGACGTCGACGCCTGGGCGGCGCGGTCGCTCGCGCGCGGCGTGCTGTTCAACTCGGCGGCGCGCTTCGCGTTCGACGGCAAGCCGCGCCCGGCCTTGCGGCTCGGCTTTGCGGCGCTGTCGGAGGCCGAGCTCGACGAGGGCGTGCGGCGGATTGCCGCAGCCCTGCCGAAGTAGCGCGCGCAATTTTTGACGTCGGGCCTTCAACCCATCGGTATTTCAACCGACGCATCACGCGTACAGCGAAAAAGGCTTAGGAGCCTTGCGTCACCGTCGGTGATAACTACGTTTAATCCGGTGAGTCTTGCCGATCTGCTAGCCGAGCAACACGATCTCTTGATCGAACGTTTTCTCGAGCGAGCGCGGCGAGACGCGGGCAGCGCCGGACTCGAGCGCATCGAGCTCATCGACTCGCTACCCTACTTCCTCGACGAGCTGATCGAGTCGCTGGTGACGGGCGTCGCGCTCAC
>DASXOU010000330.1:0-1961 GCA_036494045.1 Polyangia bacterium
CGTCAGATCGCGCCACTGCGTATCGCCCGAGCGCAGCTTGACCACGCCCGACTCGAAGTAGATGCGGAACCACTCCCAGCGGAGGAGCCACAAGGACGCGCGCGACGGCGGCGACGTGGCGCCGAGCCGGGGCAGCCCGCGCGGCGCATAGAAGAAGCCGAGCAACGAGGCTTCCATCAGCATGCCGTCCGACTGGTAATAGGCGAACGCTTGCGCGGCGGCGACGAACGACAAGAACGCGACGGCGCAGACGGCGAGCGACAGCCGCGGCCACAGGTTGGCGATCAGCGCCAGCGACGCGCAGAGGCCGACGACGACGAGCGCGGTGAGCGCGCCGTTCGACGCCGACAGCCAGAGCAGCGACGGCACCGCCCACAGCCGTGCCGGCAGCGTCAATTGTTCATGCAGCGCGGCGAACAGCTCCGTCGCCGGCAAAAGGCCGCGTGGCCCGATCATTCCCTGGATGGTGCCGACGAGCGAGACGAAGACCGAGAGGTAGATGACGCCGAGCCCGCGCAGGACGATCCAGCGCACGCGCAATGGATCGGCGAGCCGCGACAGCATCAGCGCACTTTGACGCCGAAGGCGAGGCCCTCCTCGGTCGGGATCATGGTCGCGCACCAGCGGCCGCCGGGCGCGCCGAGCCGCGCGGACGTGTCGGCGAGCGCCTGCACCATCGCGCGGTGGCTGTCCTTCTCCTGCGATGGATCGACGACGCCGCCCCAGCCGAAGGCGTTGTCGAGGAGCACGACGCCGCCGATTCGCAGATGCTCTTCGGCCCAGGTGAGGTACGCGGGATAGCCGGTCTTGTCGGCGTCGATGAAGACGAGATCGAACGGGCCCTCCTTTTCGATCTCGCGCAGCCTCTCGGCGGCGGGGCCGACGTGGATCTTCACGCGCGCGGCGACGCCGGCTTTCTCGAACGACGTTTGCGCGACGGCGGCGTTCTTCGGCTCGAGCTCGAAGGTGTCGAGCCGCCCGTCGGGCATGCCGCGAAGCAGACAGACGCCGGAGTAGCCGCCGAGCGTGCCGATCTCGACGGCGCGCCGGGCGCCGACGGCGCGCGCGATCGCGGTCAGGTGCAGGCCGTCCATCTTGCCGACGGCGATCGCCGGCAAGCCCTCGATGATCGCGCGCGAGCGGATCTCGGCGAGCACGGCGTCTTCGGGGTGGAACACCTTCTCGGCCCAGCGCGCCAACGCGGGGCTGGCCTGGCCGAATCCTTTTTCCTCGGGAGAAGTGGGCATCTTGTCTCCTATTTAAAGACGCGCGCGAAGAAGTCGAGCGCCAGCGGCCACAGGCGCGGGTCGCCGGAGATGCGCTCGTGGTCCTGATCGTCGAGGACGATGAGCGACACCGACGGCGCGCCGCCCTGGATGCGCTCGGATTGCTCGAACGGGACGGCGACGTCGTCGCGGCCGTGGATGAGGAGGATCGGCGTTTTGGTGGCGTGCGCGGCGGCGCGCGGGCTCGCCAGATCGGGATCGAAGCCGGCGAAGCGGCCGGCGGCGTCGACGATGCGCATCTGCAAAAAGCGCGGCACCAGCCAACCGAAGAGAGGCAGCATGCGCGGCGTGTAGAGCGGCACGATCTCGCGCAACGAGGCGAACGGCGCCACCGCGACGGCGGCGCGCACGCGCGGATCGCGCGCGGCCCACTCGACGGCGGTGGCGGCGCCGTAGCTGATGCCCATGACGCCGATGGGCCCGTCGATTCCGAGCGCGTCAACGAGCTGGGACAGATCGCGCGACTCCTGCACGCCGTAGGTGAGCCAGTCGCCGGTCGAGTGGCCGTGGCCGCGCGAGTCGACCAGCACCGCGCGATAGCCGGCCTCGGAGAGGTGCTCGGCCCAGTGGCGCAGGCTCTCCTTGTGGTCGCGGATGCCGTGCAGCGCGAAGATGGTGGCGCGCGGCGGCAGCTTGGGCTCGACGAGCTCGACGGCGAGCGTGGCTTTGGGCGGG
>DASXOU010000331.1:0-5398 GCA_036494045.1 Polyangia bacterium
CGAGGCGCTTTCTCATCATGAGCCCGAGGTCGAGCTCGGCGCGCGCGCCGGCCATCAGGCCGACGACGACGATGCGTCCCTGCGACGACATGCACGCGAAGTCCTCGGCGACGTACGCGCCGCCGACCAGCTCGATGACGACATCGACGCCGCGCCCGCCGGTGGCGCGCAGCACGTCGTCGGCGAACTTGCCGTTCTCGACGGTGAAGCCGCGATCCATCCCGAGCTTGGAGGCGCGCGCCAGCTTGGCCGCGGTGCGCGCCGTGCCGAGCGGCCGCGCCGACAATGCGCGCGCGATCTGCACCGCCGCCGTTCCCACGCCGCTGCCGACGGCGTTGATGAGCACGGTCTCGCCGGCGCCGAGCCCGGCCTGCGCGACCATCGCGTCCCAGGCGGTGATGAACACCTCGGGGATCGCCGCCGCGTCGGTGAACGAGAGCGCGTCGGGCATGCGCGCCACGCAATCGGCGTGCGTGACCAGCTCTTCGGCGTAGGCGCCGCCACCGACGAGCCCGAAGACGCGATCGCCCGGCTTCCACGCGCTCACACCGGCGCCGACGGCGTCGATCTCGCCGGCGTATTCGAGCCCCGGAATCTGCTGGGGCGCGTCCGCCGGCGCCGGATAGAGCCCCATGCGCTGCAAGAGGTCGGCGCGATTTACCGCCGTCGCGCGCACGCGCACGCGCACCTCGCCGCGCTCCGGCTCGGGCGACGGCACCTGCCGCCACTGCAAGACCTCAGGCCCGCCCGGCGCGTCGATCACGATCGCTCGCATGCGAGCGACCATATCACGCGCTAATCGATCGTTGGTTTGACCGAAGTATCGTCGTCGGCGGTGGCCTTACGCGGCTTCGGCGTCTGCGCCTCTTGTTGCAGCGCCGACAAGGTCTCCGCGCATTCCCAGCAGCCGTGCTCGACCTCGACCGCGCGCCGCGCATAGGGCAGCCCGACCGCGAGCTCGCCGCGCCCCGCGTGATAGCGCGCGAGAAAATCGAGCGCGTGCGCCGACGACGCCAACGGCGTCAGGTGGGTCACCGCCTCGTCGAGCTCGGCGTGCGCCTCCGGCCGTTCGTCGCGCTCGAGCGCCTCGGCCAGCCCGAGCCAATTGCGCGCCCGCGCCGGCTCGAGCGCGATCGCCGCGCGCAGCTCGCGCTCCGCCAGCGGGAAGTTGCGCCAACGCATCGCGTACACCGCGTTCCAATAGTGCAGCTCCGCCGACGGATGGTCGCCGGCGAACCAGCGCGCCTCGGCCAGCTCGGCGCCCGCCGCGACGATGCTCTCGCGCGAGTCCCACGGCCGCACCCGCGCCAGCATGAGGTGCACCTCGTCGCTGCCCATGCCGCGCTCGCGCTCCGGCTTCTTCGCCTTCGGCACCGCGACCTCGGTGGCGTGCGGCTCCATCTGGTCGCGCGTCATGTAGCGCTTGAAGTCGTGCTCGAGCCGCCACAGCGGCACCGACCAGAAGCAGTCGCGCCACGCTTCGGGCGGCGTCGCGCCGTTGGCCAATAGATCGAGGAAGCGCTGGAAGTGCGGCGCATAGCCAAACGGTCCGTTCAACATCATGTGCACGAAGGTCCAGGCGCCGACGTAGTAGGCGAGGTCGTGCTGCGGATCGTGGAAGGTCGCGAAGTCCGCCGTCAGAAGCTGCTGCACCGTGGGCACATCGTCGAGCTCGATGCGGTCGTCGACCGAGCTCTCGATGAGCAGCGTGCCGACGTGGATGTCGACGCGCAAGAGCTTGGTCGACGGCAGCGTGCCCACGATCGCGTCGCCGCCCGACACCTTGAGCGTCGAGTAGTACTCGGCCAAGCCCTCCTCGAGCCACGGCGGCGTCCAGCGCAGCCGATGATCGAGGAAGCGATGGGTCAGCTCGTGGCGAAAGCGCCGCTGCGTCGCCTCGACGAGCGTGCCGGCGAGGAGCACGCGCCCGTGAATGACGATGGTCGGCTGCGGCTCGGGATCGTCCGCCTGCCGCGGCATGAAGTAGCCCGAGGCGCCGCGCGGCGCCAGCTTCTGGAAGGTCTCCTCGTCGCTGAACAGGATGACGTCGATGCGATCACGCGGCGCATCGCCGGGGAACGCCACGGTCTCGAGGGTGCCGTAGACGCCCTCGAAATCGGCCAGCGCCGCCAGCGCCTGCTTGCGCCCGAGATCGGTGCGCAGCGTAAAGTGCCGCGAGGTCAGCTCGATCCACTTTGCTTCCCACGGCCGGCTCGTGCTCGGCGCGTGGGCGCACCCGACGGCGAGAACCACGAGGCCGACGAGCGTGCTGCGCATGAAGCCCTCCACTCGCGATTATATCACGAGTGAGACACGTAACCTGCGACACGCCGGCAATTGGATTACGGCAAAGTTACGGCAAGCTTACGGAAGGACCAGCTCGAAGCGGCCTTCGCTGCGCCAGATGTCACGCATCGCGTCGCGAAAGGCGAGGGTGTCACCGTCGGCGTCGTCGTCGACGAAGGTGGTGTCTGTCGTCAATTCCGGGTCGAAGTCGATGGGATCGAAGAGATCCTCGTCTTCGTCTGCAGCGGAAAGCATTTTCCCAGAGTCGTCGTGCATCTCGAGGTCGACCATTTGTCGACCCAAGAGAGCAGCCCGCGTGCCAGCCTGGAACCGCCTATTGCTTGGCGATGTGCCCGCCCGAGATCACGCAGCCCTCGTTCTCGCGCACGGTGCAGGACGAGCCGTTGTTCTTGACCGTGATGGTGCACGAGGTCGTGCCCGCCGGGATGCTGTACTTGTGGGTGACGCCGCCGGCGATGCTCCACGCCTCGGACGACGAGCCGCACGCCTTGGTGAGCTCGTAGTTGCTGTTGTCCTTGTTGGTGATGCTCCACTCGGCGTGCGCGACTCCGGTGAAGCCGAGAACGAGCGCGAAGGCAGCGATGGTCTTTTTCATGCGCGCAGCATACGAGCGCGCGGCGCGAGTCTTCCCGCGCGAGGGGAGGCTATTCGTTGGCGAAGGGGTTGTGGCCGAGATGGAGCGCGCGGTGCGAGCCGGGCGGCATCGCCAGCGGAAAGCGCGTCGCCGCGTCGGCGAGCGTGAACGTGATGAGCACGAGCACGAAGACGACCGCGATCGCCATCGTCAGCCGGTTCGGCCCCGTCTGATCCCACAAGTGCATGAAGAACAGGATGACGAACATCGCCTTGACGAGCGCGATGAAGATTCCGATGAAGAACGACAGCTCCCCAAAGTCATGCTGCGCCGCCGTGAACGTCAACAGGGTGCACGCCGTCAGCACGGCGTACGTGATGTAATACATCTTCGCCGAGTGTTGGTGCGCCGCGTGCTCGTGTTCGTCGTTGGCCATGGTCCCTCGTCACACCAGGTACAGAAGGGGGAACAGGAAGATCCAGATCAAGTCGACCAAGTGCCAGTAGAGGCCACCGAGGTCGAGCGGATGATCGTAGGACGCGTCGTACTCGCCCTTGAAGGTGAAGTAGGCCAGCACCATCAAGACGCTCATGCCGATGATGACGTGCGCCGAGTGTAGTCCGGTCATGAGGAAGTAGACCGTGTAGTACATGGGCGCGCCGTTCGCCTTCACTTCTTCGAAGTGATAGAACTTCCCGGGCAGCGCCCCCTCGAGATACTCGTGGTAGTACTCGTAGCCGTGCAGGCACAGGAACAGTAGGCCCATCCCGACGGTGGCGAGCAGGAGCAAAGTCGCCAGGTTCTTCTTGCCGAGCCGGCACATGTGGATCGCCATCACCATCGTGAACGACGAGGTGATGAGGTCGAACGTCTCGAAGAGCCCGAAGTAGCGGTACGTGTGCTCCGAGCACGCCTTCCACGCCTCGGGATAGAGCGACCGGTAGTACGAGTACGCGCAGAAGAGCCCGCCGAAGAGCAGGACTTCCGTGGCCAGGAACAGCCACATGCCGAGGCGCGCCGCGTGCTGCTGCGTGCGCATGTCCTGAAAGTGATGCTGCAGCCGCGGATGATGCGCGCCGTGGCCGTGGCCGTCGTCGTGCGCCGTCGCTTGATCAGCCATGGTGGTTTCCACCGTCGCCGTGGGGCTTGTCGTTGCCGTGGACTTCCTGGCCGCCGTGCACTTCGGTCTGCATCTCCGGCTCGTGTCCTTCCGAATCGTAGTCGTGCGGTGGGTGGTCGAAGATCTGCGGCACGTCGAAGTTGTTCTTGGGCGGCGGCGACGGCGAGTTCCACTCGTAGCCGCGCGAGCCCCACGGGTTGCGTCCGACCTTCTCGCCGTACTTGAACGAGATCCCGATGTACACGGCGACGATGAGGAAGCCGAACGCGAGCAGCGACGCGCCCGCCGTCGACGCCACGTTGAGCGCCTGGAACTCGGCCGGATACGACCAGTAGCGTCGCGGCATGCCGGCGTTGCCGAGAAGGAACTGCGGGATGAACGTCGCGTTGAAGCCGAGGATGATGAGCGACGCCGACACCAGGCCCCAACCTTCGGGATAGGTGCGCCCGAACATCTTGGGGAACCAGTAGTGCAGCGCCGCCAGGAACGCCATCAGCGTCGCGCCGACCATGATGAAGTGGAAGTGCGCGATGACGAAGTAGGTGTCCTGCCAGTGAACGTCGAGCGAGACCGTCGCCAGCGCGACGCCGGTCATGCCGCCGAACACGAGGAGGTAGATGAAGCCGCAGAAATAGGCGAACGGCGTCGAGAAGCGGATGCGCCCCTTGTAGAGCGTGCCGACCCAGTTGAAGACCTTGATGGCGGTGAACACGCCGACCAGCATCGAGATGACGCCGAAGACGCCGGCGTTGAACGTCGACTGGCCCGAGGTGAAGAGGTGGTGGCCCCAGGCGAAGAAGCCGACCAGCGCGATGCCCACCGACGAGTACGCGATCGCCTTGTAGCCGAAGATGTTCTTGCGCGCGAACGTCGGCACGATCTCCGACATCACGGCCATGGCCGGGAGCACCATGATGTAGACGGCCGGGTGCGAGTAGAACCAGAACATGTGCTGGAAGAGCACCGGGTCGCCGCCGTGCGCGGCGTCGAAGATGCCGAAGCCGAAGGCGTGCTCGATGGCGCACAAGAGCGTCGTGATGCCGAGGATCGGCGTCGCCAGCACTTGGATGATCGACGTGGCGTAGATCGACCACACGAACAGCGGCAGCTTGTTCCAGGTCAGCCCCGGGCCGCGCATCGTGTGAACGGTGACGATGAAGTTGAGGCCGGTGGCGATCGACGAGAAGCCGATGATGAACGCGCCGAGCAGGATCGGCACGACCTTGGTGAAGGTCATCGTCGAGTACGGCGTGTAGAAGGTCCAGCCGGTGTCGGCGCCGCCGTGGATCATGCCCCACAGCGCGAAGGCCGCGCCGGCGAGGTAGATGTAGAAGCTCGCCAGGTTCAGCCGCGGGAAGGCAACGTCCTCGGCACCGATCATCATCGGCAACACGAAG
>DASXOU010000332.1:0-2554 GCA_036494045.1 Polyangia bacterium
CACTCGGCGCACGCGCCGCAATCGGCCGGGCATAGCCGGCAGCTCTCGACCTCGCTGCACACGCCGTCGCCGCACAGCGCGCACTCGCCGGCGCAATCGGGGTCGGCGCAGCCGACGAGCCCGTTGCCGTTGCCGTCGAAGCCGCTGTCGCAGTCCTCGCCCGCCTCGCTCGGCGACGAGAAGTCGAACCGCCACGTGTCGGCGAGCGCCGCGCCGCCGGCGTCGACACCGCCGAACAGCACCGCGCGTGCCGCGACGTCGTCGTACGCCCAGCCGAACGCGCTGCGCCCGACCGGCCCGGCGGCGACCGACAGCGGCGACCACGCCCCGCCGTCCCACTCCCACACGGTCGCGTCCATGCCGGCGCCGCCGGTGAGCAGCACGGTGCCGTCGGCCAGGCGCGCGGCGGCCAGATCGTTCGCGTGAAACGTGGCGGCGAGCGTGGTCACCGACGCGCGCCCGTCGAAGAGCGCGAGTGTGCCGTCGCCGCCGCCGGCCACGAGGACGCTGCCGTCGTCGAGCGGCGACAAGGTCGGGCCGAGCCGCGGCGCCGAGAGCGGCGGCAACGCCAGCGGCGCCTCGGTCGCCGACGGCCACAGCGACATGGTGACGTCGGGCGTGGTGGTGCCGCCGGCGAGCAGCGCCGAGCCCGCCGGCAAGCCGACACCGGCGCCGCTGGCCACGCCGGCGTCGAAGCCGCGATCCTCGTCGGGATCGACGACCTCGGCCGGCACCGCGCCGCCGCCTTCGCCGCGCCCGCCGACGACGAGCACGGTGCCGTCGCCGAGGAGGATCGCCGAGTGGCCGACGCGCGCGTGCAAGAGCGGCGGCCCGGCGGCGAACGCGTCGGCCTTCGGATCGTAGATCTCCGTCGAGCCCAGCGTCGCGCCGGCCACGCAGGCGCCGGCGTCGAGGTTCTGGCAGCCGCCGGCGAGGAGCACGCGCCCGTCGGCGAGCACGGTCGCCGAATGCCCCGCGCGCGGCCCGGCGACGAGCAGGCGCGCGCTGCCCACGGTCTTGCCGTCGGCGTCGAAGCGTACCGCGCCGGCGAACGCGATCCCGGCCGGCAGATCCTTCAGATCGTTGACCGCGCCGCCGGTGACCAGCGCTCCGCCGTCGGGCAGCGGCGCGGTCGCGTGCGCCAGGACCGAGCGCGGATCGAGCGACGCGCCAGTCAGCGCGAAGCTCGCGGTCCTGGGATCGTAGAGCTCGACCTGCGTCGCCGGCCCGTCGCCGCTGTTGTAGCCGCCGGTGATGAGCACGCGCCCGCCGGCGAGCGGCGTCGCATGATGCCCGGCGCGCGCCACCAGCATCGCGCCCGCCGCGCACACGCTGTCGGGCGGGCCGTAGGCGATGCCGAGCGGCCCCGCCGGCAGCTCGTCGAGCGTCAGCGTTGCCGTGCGCCCGAACGCCGCCAGCCCGGTCGGCCCGAAGCCTTCGACGTCGATCGCGCGCGTCGCCGCCGGCAGCGCCAGCGTCGCCGCCATCGCCGGCGAAGCGGCCGCGGTCAGCGTCGTCTCGGGCGGAAAGTCGCCCTGCGCCGTCACCCGCAACGTGTTCACCGCGCCCGCCGGCACGCACGGCGGCATCGTCGCCGGCAGCGACGGCACCAGCGTGAGCGTCCGATGCGGCGCCGAGCAGCCGGCGACACAAGCTGCGATCAGCGCCGCAGCGACGGGGATGCGCACGCGCGTACAGTAACACGATGCCCCGCCGTGCTACACTTTAGCGACGGTGGATCCAGTCGCCTTCGGCAAGTATCAGCTGCAGGAGCGCCTCGGCGAAGGCGGCATGGCCGTCGTCTGGCGCGCCAAGCTCCTCGGGCCGGGCGGCTTCGAGAAGGTGCTCGTCGTCAAGCAGATCCGCGACGAGCTGGCGCAGCGCCACGAGTTCATCGATCTCTTCGTCGCCGAAGCCAAGCTCACCGTGTCGCTGACGCACGCCAACATCGTGCCGGTGTTCGAGCTCGGCATGGTCGACGGCACCTACTTCCTCGCGCTCGAGCTCGTCGACGGGCCGCCGCTGTCGCAGATCATCGCCGACGGGCCGATGCCGCCGCCCTTGGCCGCCTACGTCGTCGAGCAGGTGCTGCGCGGGCTCGATTACGCGCATCGCCGCGGCGTCGTGCATCGCGATCTCTCGTCGGCGAACGTGCTCTGCTCGCGCGACGGCGAGGTCAAGATCGTCGACTTCGGCATCGCCGCACCCGTCGACGCGCGCGGCGTCGTCGGCGGCTCGCGCGGCTACGTCGCCCCCGAGCAGGAGGCCGGCGGCAGCTCGGATGCGCGCAGCGATCTCTACGCCGTCGGCGTGCTTCTGTGGGAGCTGGTCAGCGGCAAGCGCTTCGACGGCGGCGCGCTGTTCATCCCGGCGCTGCAAGAGATCGTCGCCAAGGCGACCGCGCGCGATCCCGAGTCGCGCTATCCCGACGCCGCCGCCATGCTCGCCGCCGTCTCGCGCTTCTTGCGCTCGATGACCGGCGCGACCACGCAGGCCGGGCTCGGCGCGCTCGTGCGCCAGCGCGCGCCCGACGTGCCGCGCATGCCCGTCGACG
>DASXOU010000333.1:0-4897 GCA_036494045.1 Polyangia bacterium
GTCCGCCGGTGCCCGGCGGAATTTGTGGGACTCTGCGCCGTGAGCCGGCCGTAGCGTGAGGGCAAACTCCACCTGTGCCGTGACAAGGTTCGCTGAGGACAGAGGGAGATCGGTGCTCGTTCCGCGCCGTCGCTGGTTACGCTCACCATCCCGCCGTCCGCGCTGAAGCGCGGCCGGGGTGTCGCCATCTCGTTGGGGAGTAGACATCTGCGCTCAGCGCCGACGTTGGCGTCGCCGAAGACCACGGCCCCGCGGCCGCGCGCCTCCGCTCGCAGATGCGCAGACGTTGCCAATTGCCGGCCGCGACTACGAGCTCACCGACGGCGCCGCGGGGAGCGTGAACCAGAAGACGCTGCCGTGGCCCGGCTCGCTCGACACGCCGATCTGGCCGCCATGCGCCTCCACGATCTCCTTGCAGATGTAGAGCCCGAGCCCGACGCCGCTGCCCGGCTTCGACCCGGGGATGCGAAAGAAGCGATCGAACAGCGTCGGGAACCACTTGGGATCGATGCCCTCGCCGGTGTCGACCACCTCGAACCGCACCATGCCGTCGTCGGGCGCCGAGCGCAGCTGCACGCTGCCGCGCGCCGGCGTGTGGCGGACCGCGTTGGTCACGAGGTTGCCGAGCACGAGCCCGAGCCGATCGGGATCGGCGAGCACCACGCGATCGAAAATCGGCGCGCCGAGGCCGAGCTCCACGCCCTTGTCGCGCGCCGCCGCGCGATGCTGATCGATCGCCGCGTCGATGAGCGCGCGCGCCTCGACCGGCCGCGCGTGCACCTCGATGCGCCCGGCCTGAATGCGCGACAGGTCCAACAGATCGTCGACGATGCCCTGCAGCCGCTCGCAGTCCTCGCGCGCGGCGAACAGCAGGTCCGCTTGCTTGTCCGTCAGCGGCCCGACGGCGCCGTCGACGCACAGGTGGATGGCCATGCGCAGCGACGTCAGCGGCGTACGGAACTCGTGCGCGACCGTGGCCACGAGATCGTTCTTGAGCTCGTCGAAGCGGCGCAGGCGCGTCACGTCCTGCATCACGATCGTCAGCCCCGCGACCTCCTCCGATTCGCCGAGCACCGGATTGGCGCGCAACAAGAGAAACCGCTGCCCCTGCCGCGTGGCGATCCCGAGCGCCTCCTCGAGGCCCTTCGGCGCGTAGCTGCCGCGTCCGGCGCGCACGTGCTCGATGAGCCGGCGCACCGTCTCGCGCAACAGCGGCTGCAAGCCGTCGACGGCGTCGCTCGGCCCCTCGTCGCTGACGCCGAGGAGCTCGCCGGCGGCGACGTTGGCGTTGAGCAGCGTGCCGTCGAGCCGCAGCACCAGCACCGGATCGGTCAAGCTGTCGATCGACGCCTGCGCCGCGTGCTGCGCCTGCAAGAGCTCGCCGAGCGAGCTCGAGCGATATTCGGCGAGGTGATCGGCCATGGCGTTGAAGTCGCGCGCCAGCTCGGCCAGCTCGTCGCCGCCGTCGACGCGCGCCCGCACCCCGAGGTCGCCGGCGCCGATGCGCCGCGTCGCCTGGCGCAAGACGAAGAGCGGACGCACCAGCCGCGTCGTCAAGATCGTCGACGCCAGGATCCCGAGCAGGCACGCCGCCAGCGTCGCCGTCGACATCGCGCCCGAGATGCGCTCGGCGTCGCGCCGCGCGCGCTGGCTCTTGCGCACCATGGCGTCCTGATTGACGTCGAGGATCTCGTCGGTCGAGCGCTGCACCGCGATCAACGCCGGCACCACGCCGGTCAAATAGCGATCGAGCGCGGCGCTGCCATCGCTGGGCGCGCGCATCAGCTCGTCGACGCGCGCCTGCAGCTCCTCCCAGTTGCGCTGCAGCCGCGCGGTGATGTCGCGCTCGCCCGCTTCGGTGATGTTGCCCTCTTGAAACTGCAGCTCCTTGTCGAACGCTGCGCGCGCGCCCTCGAGCTCGGCGGCCGCGCCCGGCCGGTGCGACGCGTGCGCCGCCGCCAGCCGATCGACCGCGTCGGCCGCGTCGCGCATGCGCTGCGCCGCCACCACGCTCAGGTAGTTGTCCTTGAGGATGTCTTGGGAGGAGCGATCCATCGCGCCGATGGTGCGCCGCGAGCCGTAGCCGACCAGCACCAGCGCCAACGCCAGCGGCAGCTGCGCGAGCAGCAATTTCGAGCGCAGCCTCATGCCGCCTCGACCTCGGCGAACGACACGATGTGCAAGTCGAACCCGGTCGCCTCGCGCACCAGTCGCAGCGGCACCGAGCGCCCGAGCATCTGCCGCCACCACGGCTGGTGCGAGCTGCCGATGATGATGTGCCCGACCCCGTGCGAGCGTGCAAAATCGAGCAGGCACGGCACCGGATCGCGCGCCTGCAGCCGCACCACCTCGGCGCCGAGCTCGCGCGCCGCCTCGATGTTCGAATGCAGGTTGCGCTGCACTTCGGCGTCGATTCGATTGGGCGACTCCTTCGGCGTCTCGACGTAGACGACGAACCAATCGGTCGACAAGCGCCCGGCCATGCGGCTGCCGCGCCGCAGCAGCGTCGCCGCGTGCGGCGGATACGACGACATGCACACCATCACCCGCGTCGACGGCCGCCGCGCATCCCCCGGCCCGCGCGGCACCTTGGCCTGCGCCGTGCGATCGAGCGACTCGGCGACTTCGCGCAGCGACAGCTCGCGCAGCGCCGACAGGTTCTGATCCTGGAAGAAGTGCTCGAGCGCCCACGCCACCTTGTCGCTCGGGTAGATCTTGCCCGCCTTGAGCCGCTCGACCAGATCTTCGACGCTGAGATCGAGGTTCACGATCTGATCGGCCTTCTTCAGAAAGCTGTCGGGCACGGTCTCGCGCACCTGCACGTTGGCGTTGCGCGAGACGATGTCGTTGAGCGACTCGAGGTGCTGCACGTTGAACGCGGCGATGACGTTGATCCCCGCGTCGAGGAGCTCGAGCACGTCTTGATAACGCTTGCGCGTGCGCCCGCCCGGCGCATTGGTGTGCGCCAGCTCGTCGATGACGACGATGGTCGGCTTGCGCGCCAATACCGCGTCGACGTCGAGCTCCTCGATGGTCACGCCGCGATACTCGATCTTCTTGCGCGCCACGACCTCGAGCCCGTCGATGAGCGCCTCGGTCTCGGCGCGCCCGTGCGTCTCGACGAAGCCGAGCACGATGTCGACGCCGCGCCGCCGGAGCGCGTGCGCGTCCTCGAGCATCTTGTAGGTCTTGCCGACGCCCGCCGCGAAGCCGAGATAGAGCTTGAGCCGCCCGCGCTGCGAGCGCTCGACGAGCGCGAGAAAATCCTCGGCGCGACCGCGCGGCGACTCCATCGGCGCCATCCTAATCGTTTAGCGCAAGCCGTGCATCAGCGTCGCGATCGCCTCGGTGAGCGGCCCGCGCCAGCGTGCGAGCGCGCCGCCGTCGCCGGCGAGCACGCGCTCGGTGACGTCGTGAGCGTCGACCTCCTGGCGGTGATAACGCATATGCTGAACGACGATCGCGGCGCGGCGCAGAAGCTGCGCGAGCTCGGCCCCGTCGTCGTGCAGTCGCTCCGCCATCAACCCTCGACAAAGCACGTGCCGTGCCCGCGCCAAGCCCGCAGCGACGGGCCGCCGACGAGCGGCCGTCATTGCAATCTGAAATCATCGCCGCACGCGCCCATTGCGATTCGCAAGCCGCGTCGGTTCTTGTTGATGGCGGGGCAGTTCGGCGCTATCTGCGTGGGCAGGAGACCACGATGGCCCGCTCGACCAGCCCCGCGACGAGCGCCCGGCACCTCAACGTGCTCGTCGTCGACGACGAAAAGAACATCCGCTCGGTGCTGGTGGCGTGCCTGGAATCGGCCGGCTGCCGCGTCGTCGAAGCGTCGACCATCGCCGCCGCCGCCGGCGCCGTCGAGCGCACCGCCTTCGATCTCGCCTTCCTCGATCTGCGCGTCGGCGAGGAGAACGGCCTCGAGTTCCTGCCGACGCTGGTGACCAAGAGCCCGTCGACCGACGTGGTCATCATCACCGCGTTCGCCACCATCTCGACCGCGGTCGACGCCATTCACAAAGGCGCGCGCGACTATCTTCCGAAGCCGTTCACGCCGGCGCAGATCCGCCACATCGTCGATCGCGTCGCCCGCGAGCGCGAGCTCGAGCGGCAAGTGGTGGCGCTGCGCTCGCAGCTCGATCACGCCGCGCCCGAGCTCGACTTCAGCTCCGAAGCGGCGTCGATGCGCCAGCTCTTCGATCTCCTCGACAAGGCCGCCGCGCACGACGTGCCCGTTCTCTTGCGCGGCGAGAACGGCACCGGCAAGAGCGTCCTGGCACGCCGCCTTCATTATATGAGCGAGCGCCGCGAGCGTCCGTTCGTGGTCGTCAATTGTCCGACGCTGTCCGAGGAGCTGCTCGCCTCCGAGCTCTTCGGCCACTCCAAGGGCGCCTTCACCGGCGCGGTGCGCGATCAGGCCGGCCGCGTCGAGGTCGCCGAAGGCGGCACCCTGTTTCTCGACGAGATCGCCGAGCTGCCGCCGGCGCTGCAAGCCAAGCTCCTGCGCTTCGTACAGGATCACGAGTTCGAGCGCATCGGCGAGAACCAGACCCGCCGCGCCGACGTACGCATCGTCGCCGCCACCAACCGTGATCTCGACGCCGAGGTGAAGGCCGGCCGCTTCCGCGAGGATCTCCTCTATCGGCTCAACACGTTCGAGCTCTCGGTGCCGCCACTGCGCGAGCGGCGCGAGGACATCGTGGCAATGGCGCGCCGCTTCGTCGCCTTCTTCGGCAAGAAGACCCACGCGCAGCTCACCCCCGAAGCCGAAGCCGCGCTCGCGCGCTACGACTGGCCCGGCAACGTGCGCGAGCTGCGCAACGCCATCGAGCGCGCCGCCATCATCTCGGGCGGCGCCGTCATCGGCATCGCCGCGCTGCCCGAGCGCATCGCCGGCGGC
>DASXOU010000334.1:0-2932 GCA_036494045.1 Polyangia bacterium
AGACGCGCGCCGCGAACGCGCCGTCGCCGTCGAAGCCGCCACGCGCGATCGCCGCTACCTGGTCGCGCGCCGCCGCCGCGTCGAGCTTGCCCAGCGTCGCGTAGGCGCCGCGCCGCCGCGCCGCTGCCAGATCCGGCTGATCGCGAAACCCGGCGTCGCGCAAGATCACCGGCGCGCCCGGCTGCGCCGGCAGCGGCGGCGGCAGATACGGCTCGACGCGCCCGCGCGCCGCGATCGTGAGCGCCCGCCCCGCCGCCAGCGCCGCCACCGGCACGTCGCAGCGACGCAGGCACGCCGTCGCTTCGCCGTCACTGGCGCCGAGCCCGCCGTCGCGCGCCCGCAGCCGGCACGCCGGCCCATCGCACCGCCGCAGCATCAGCTCCATTGTATCGCCGCCTCCGAGACGTTATACAGCTTGCCGTGATCGTCGCCGAATCGACTCGCACCCGCCGCCTCGTCGGCCGCCTCGACCCTGGCTCCGACCTCCTCATCGCGCTCGCCGAGCTCGCCCGCGCCCACGACGTCAAGGCCGGCGTCGCGCACGTGACCGGCACGTTGCGCGAGGTCACCGTCGGCACGCGGACGCTCGACGGCGACGGCGACGTCGAGATCGTCACGCTCGACGCCCGCCTCGGCGGCGAGGTCCACGCGCGCGCCGTGCTGGCGCTGCCGTCGGGCGAGCTCGCCGGCGGCCGCCTCGCCGCCGCGCGCGTCGTCGCCTGCGACTTCGTCGTCGACACCTTCGACGATCTACCCGCGCAAAAAGCGCCGACGTTCGAAGCGCCGGCGCGCACCTCGTGGAGCGACGTCGTCGCCGCCTCCGAGCGCAAGTCGAGCGAGCCGCCCGCGCCGGCGCCGGTGCGCCCCGCGTCCAACTTCCACACCGGCGCCGATCACGCGCCCGCGCCGTCGCCCGAGGTGCACGTGCGCCCGGGCGACTTCATCGATCATCCGAAGTTCGGCCGCTGCGCCGTCGAGCGCGTCGACGGCGACTCCGAGTTCGTGACCGCGCGCCTGCGCAACCAGCGCCTGATCCGGCTGTCGCTCGACGTGCTCACGCTCGTCTTCGCCGGCCAGGAGAACGGCAAGAACGTCTTCCGCGCCGTGGCCGGGCAATGAAGAGCGCCACCGTCGCCGCCCTGGCCGAGACGCTGACGGCGCTGGCGGCGGGCGCGTGGGTCGGCGGCATGTTCGCCCTGGGCGCGTTCTCCGCGCGCATCGTGTTCCGCGATCTGCCGCGCGCGCTCGCCGCGCCGACGATGAGCACGATCTTCCGCTCCTTCGACGGCGTCGTCGTCGCCTGCGTCATCGCCGTCGCCGTCGCCACCGGCGTGCGCCTCCTCGCCATCGGCGTGCGCGGGCGCGCCGATCGCATCGCGCTGGTCGGCTCCTCGGCGCTGGTCGTCCTCGGCCTGCTCGACGTCGGCTACGTCCACCCCGGCATCGAGCGCATGTTCCGCGAGGGCCGCACGCTCGAGCCCGCGTTCCAGGCACTGCACACGCTCTCCTCGCGCTCGGCCAACCTCGAGGCGATCTGCGCTATCCTGGTGATCGGCGCGCACGCGCTCGCCCGCAGACGCACATGAGGTCGATCGTCACATTCGCCGCCACGCTCGGCGCCACGCTCGCCCTTGGAGCCGCCGGCTGCCACCGCGGCCCGACCCGCTGCGCGCCCGGCACGCCTTCGACGCTGGAAGTGCGCAACGGCTCGGGCGCGCTCGAGCTGGCCTGGAAGGGCGACGACCTGTGCAACGCCGAGCTGCGCCCCGTCGGCACGCTCACCGCCAAGGCCGGCACCGTCACGCTCACCAACGCCGCCGGCCGGCTCACGCTGGAGCTGACGCGCGAATCGCAAACCGTGGGCCACGGCCGCGACGCCGCCGGCCCGACCTTGCGCCTCTACCGCGACGCCCGCGAGCTGCGGGTGCTGCGCGCCGACGGCGTCCCCATTGGCTCGGTCGCGCCCCAGACGCTTACCGGCGCCGTCGTCTACAACCCCGCGTCGGCCCCGCTGGCCAAGGTTTCCCTGCGCGACCGCGACGCGGTCGTCACCGATATGGCAGGCACGGCGCTCACCTACGTCTCTCCGGCCAGGGATCCCGCCGTCGCCGGCGTCTTCGGCGTCCCAACGCTCGACCCCGCCTCCGCCCTCGCGATCTATATCTACTGGTCCCGATAACCGCTTTCTGCTATACGCACGCGTTCCATCATGCAGCGTAGTGACGTAAGAAACATCGCGATCGTAGCCCACGTCGACCACGGCAAGACCACGCTCGTCGACGGGCTCCTCAAGCAGGCGGGCGCGTTCCGCCGCGGCGAGGTCGTGCAGGAGTGCGCGCTCGATTCCAATCCGCTCGAGCGCGAGCGCGGAATCACGATTCTCGCCAAGAACACGGAGATCACGTGGAACGGCGTCCGCATCAACATCGTCGACACGCCCGGCCACGCCGACTTCGGCGGCGAGGTCGAGCGCGTGCTGCGCATGGTCGACTCGGTGCTCTTGCTCGTCGACGCCTACGAAGGGCCGATGCCGCAGACGCGCTTCGTCACCAAGAAGGCGCTGGAGCTCGGCCTCAAGCCCATCGTCGTGGTCAACAAGATCGATCGCGAAGGCTGCGATCCGCACGGCACCGTCGACGGCGTCTTCGATCTCGTCGTCGCGCTCGGCGCCACCGACGCGCAGCTCGACTTCCCCGTCATCTACGCCTCGGGCCGCCAGGGCTACGCGGTCAAGAACCCGGGCGACGACACCGCGCAGGGGCTGACGCCGCTCCTCGACATGATCGTCGACAAGGTCACGCCGCCCGAGGCGAACCCCGACGCGCCGTTGTGCATGCACGTGGCCACGCTCGACTACGACGACTATCTCGGCTTCGTCGCCGTCGGCCGCATCACCGACGGCAAGGTCAAGATGGGCGACCGCGTCCTTCTC
>DASXOU010000335.1:0-2402 GCA_036494045.1 Polyangia bacterium
CGCGTCGTCGTCGTCGGCACGCCGCTCGCGCCGCCGCGGTAGATGTAGAGCCCGCCGCCGAAGTCGTCGCCGATGCGCGCGATCGCCAAATCGGCGTAGCCGTCGCCGTCGAGATCGCCGGCGGCGGCGAGCCGGCAGCCGAAGCCGGTCTGCGCGTCGGGCGCCGACAGCGTCTGCGTGCGGCCGAGGCCGCCCGGCCCGCCGTAGTAGATGTGGACGTAGCCGCCCTGATTGCCGCATTCGCCGATGGCGAGCTCGCCGTAGCCGTCGCCGTCGAGATCGCCGGCGGCGACGATGACGTAGCCGAACTTGGAGGCGGTGGCGTCGGGGTTGGCGAGCGTCGTCGGCGCGCCGCCGAGGCCGCCGGCGCCGCCGCGCCACAACGCGACGCCACCGGCGCCGTCGCCGGCGGCGACGTCGGGGATGCCGTCGCCGTCGACGTCGAGCGTGGCGCCCCAGCTGTTGTCGACGGGCGCGCTGGCGTGGCCGACGAAGATTTCCCAGGTGGCGCTCACGGCCGCGTCGGTGTGCACGCGCCAGAAGACGGCGCCGGGCGGCAGATCGGCGTCGGGCGTGGCGGCGGCGCCGCTGCCATCGACGGTGGCGCTGCCGAGCGGCGTGGCGCACGCGCGATCGGCGCACAGATCGATCGACGCCGCGCCGGCGACGCCGGTCATGTCCCAGCGCAGGCGCGGGCGGCGCGAGCTCACCGTCGCCGTCGAGAGCGGCGCGACCAGGCGCGGCGCGATCGCGGGCGTGCCGCCGATGCCGCCGCCGCCGCCGGTGCCGCCGCTGCCGGCGCCGCCGTTCCCGCCAGTGCCGCCATTGCCGCCGCCGCCCTTGCCCCCGTTGCCGCCGCCGCCGTTGCCGTTGCCGCCGCCGTCGCCGAACTGCACGTTGCCGTCGATGGGCAGGCCGCCCGCCGCGCAGCCGACGCAGGCGACGCCGACGACGAGCGCCATTCCCCATTGCCGCATCGCCGCGGCTGTAGCACATCGATTGGCCATTCGGGATACAATCGGTGAATGTCCTTTACCGACATTTTCCTTCTATTAATCTTCACGGTGCTCTGCGGCATCCTCTTGGCTTTGTGGCGGATCCGCGAGCAGCTCGAGCGAATCGCGGGCGGTGACACGGCTTTGTCGGCGTCGGCGAAGCCGGCCGCGTCGAGCCGTCCGCCCGCCTGATCTTGCGCCACGCCTTCAAGCCCGACGGCAGCGAACGCGCCCGCGCCCTTGACGAGAAGCGCGCCGGCAGCGGCGGCGGCGGCGCCCGCGCTTACTGGTGCGCCGCGTGCGACACGCGCGTCGCCGACGACGACGCTGCCATCGAAGTCGCCGGCGCGCATCGCCACTCGTTCGTAAATCCTGCCGGCGTGACCTTCGAGATCGGCTGCTTCGCCGAGGCGCGCTGCCGCGTCGAGGGCGCGCCGACGCTCGCCGCGACCTGGTTCGCCGGCTTCGCCTGGTCGTTCGCCCTCTGCGCCAACTGCGGCGCGCACCTCGGCTGGGCCTACGACGGCGAAGGCGCGCGCTTCTTCGGCCTCGTCCTGGCGCGCCTGGTCGGCCCGATCTAGCGGCGCGTGCCGACGGCGACGAAGCCGGTGATCGCGGCGAAGAAGCGCCCCGCCGCCGCGCGGCTCTCGAGCGCCGCGACGAAGCGCGCCGCCTCGTCGGCCGCGATCGTGCCCTCCGCCGCCGCCTCGCGCGCGGCGCCGCGCAGCTCGAACATCGCATCGGCCAGCGGCAGCTCGCTCACGATCAACGTCTCGGCCGAGACGCCGACGTCGCCGAGGCGCGCGTCGCGAAACAGCGCCGCCAGCCGCCGCCCCACCCAGCCGTTGCGCGCGCGATCGCAGCGCGCGTTGAAGATGCGGCGTACGAGCGCGCGCTCGTCGACGTCGACCACCAGCGTCTCCCAGTCGGGCTCGGCGGCGGCGATGCGACCGCCGACGCGTGCCACCCGCGCCATCTCGGCGAGCACGCGCGCCGGATCGGCGACGTGCTGCAGCACGCGCTCGGTGCGCACGACGTCGAAGCTGCCGTCGGCAAACGGCAGCGCGTGCGCGTCGCCGGCGTGCAGCTCGATGCGCGCGCCCTCGGCGTCGGCGCGCCGCTTGGCTTCTTCGAGCAGCGCCTCCGACACGTCGACGCCGACGGCGGCGCCGCTGCCGCCCACGATCGCCGCCATCGCGCGCACGTCGTCACCGGTGCCGCAGCCGACGTCGAGCGCGCGCAGGCCGGCGCGCAGCCCGAGCGCGCCGAGGATGCGCCGCTTGTACGCTTGCACCGACGCGACCGCGCCGACGGTGTCGAGGTAGAGAACGAAGGCGCCGGCGTCGCCGCTCTTGTCGACGTCCTGGAAGCCGACGGTCTTGGTCACGGCCGCACGGTAGCATGGGT
>DASXOU010000336.1:0-3601 GCA_036494045.1 Polyangia bacterium
GGCTCTGGATGATGCGGGCCGCGGCGACCTCGACTGAACAACGGTCTCTTCGACCTCGGATTCTAACGGCCTGCCGCGGCCCTTGCTGTGTCGACGACTCTAACGAACGTCCAGATTCTGGCGAAGACGGCAGATACAAGGATCAACCCCCGCCATCGCCACGCCCACGCTTCATTCCAAACAGCCTGGGGGACGGCCTCCGGCCTCTTTTTGTGGATAACTCGACCCACGCCACCCCCGACCCGCACGCGAGTTACAGCAGAGAGAGTAGTGCGTTAGTTCGCCTGCAGAATAATCGGAAACTCCGTCTCATACTCCGCATCCGCCGCCGGAAAGTGCCAATGCTTGATCGTCTGCGCGATGCACTGCCCGATCTCCGAATTCGCATACTGCGGATCCGGCACCTGCACCCCCGTCACGCTGCCCGAGATGCCGATCCGCACGTGCGTCACAACTCGCCCCGACTTCAGCGACGAATCGTGCTTGAGCACGCGATCGTAGCAAAGGTTCAGCGACCGCCGGTTCTGGGTCACCACCGACATGATCGCCTGCTGCGACACCTGGCTGCCGCCGCCGCGCGCCTCGCCCGCCGAGCCGACGCTCTTGCCCGCCACGTGCTCGGTCGTCCCGTCGTCGCGATACAGCGACGCCAGGTTGCGCTGCGCGTTCGATAGATTCTCCGCTGGCGGCTTCGGCGTCGTGCCCGCGCGCGCCGACGACGGCGGCCGCTTCTGCGAGCGCTGCGCCGACGTGCCGCCGGTCGTCCCCGAGGCGCCCGCCGTCGGCGGCGTCGGCGTCGGACCGGTGTCCTCCACCGTAATCGGCCGGTCGGCGACCTTCTTGCCGTTGTCGAGCGTCGGCGCCGGCGGCACGACGATCACGGTGGGCTTGCGCTGCATGAGCACGACCACGACCACGAGCAGCGCCACCGTCGCCGATGCGCCCGCCAGCGCCGCCCACTTCAACCAGCCCGGCGCGCCCGCGCGCCCCGGCGAGACGATGATCGGCTGGGGCGCCGGCGTCGGCTTCGACGGCGTTACCGCGACGCCGCCGAACGTCTCCACCAGCGGCTTCGACTGATTCATCGGCGACGACATCGACGGCTTCGACACGTGCGAGAGGTTCACCAGGCCCGAGGGCTCGTCGATCGGAAGGTCGTTCCCCGGCGGCGGCGGCAGCGGCACCGGCCCCGAGTCCATCGTCATCAGGCCCTTGGGCGCCGGCACGTGCTTGGGCGCGTCGCCCGCCACCTGCGTCGGCCCCGAGACCTGCAGCGCCGCCGCGAACGGCGACAGCGTCGACGGCCCGCTGTCGGGCAGCACCGTCGGCTGCAGCGGCTGCGGCTCGTCCTTGCGCATCAGCCGCGGCTCGGGCTTCGTCTCCATCGACGGCAGCAGCGACGCCGGCGTGCCGAGCGGCCCCGAATCCATCGGAGGTAGGTCGCCGGGGAACGGCGAAGCGTTCATGTCGCCGATCCCGCGGATCGTGGGCAAGGAGCCCGTCGGCGACTTCAGCGCCGGCTGTTGGCCCGTCGGCGAGCGCACCGCCTGCTGCTGCCCCGTCGGCGATTTGATTGCCGCCTGCTGTCCCGTCGGCGAGCGCACCGCCTGCTGCGATCCCGTCGGCGAGCGCAGCGCCGCCTGCTTGCCCGTCGCCGACTTCACTGCCGGCTGCGCGCCCGTCGCCGGCCGCGGCCGCACCGCCGGAATCGGCGGCGGCAGCTTCACCAGCGCCGGCGCAAACTCGGGCACCTCCTCCACCGGCAGCCACACGAAGAACCCGCCGCGCCAGCAGAAGCACTCCTTGCCGCGCGGCCGTTCCGCGCGCACGCGGTCGAGCGCGCGCGCCAGCGGCAGCGGCCCCTCCTGCTCGCCGTCGAACGACACGTACCAATCATCAGCGCCCTCGGGCGCCGCCGGCGGCGACGTCGACACGCGCGTCTGCTCGTCGTCGCGCTGCTGGAAGTTCTGCAGCGCGTCCTCGAGCGAATCGCCGGCCACGCCCGGCGCCAGCGACGGCGCCGGCGCGTGATGCTCCTCGCGCACGGTGATGACGTTGTTGCACGCCTTGCAGCGAATCTTGAGCACGCGACCGTGCACCCGCTCGTCGGCGATCGAGTAGCGCGTGTTGCACTTGTCGCAGACGAACTTCATCCCAGCTTCGCCAATAAGCCGCGGTCGAGCAGATGTCCCGCCTTGACGTTCTTCATCGCCGCCAGCATCTGCGTCTTCAACCCGGGATGCTCCGCTTCCAGCGACGACAACATGCGCTTGACGACCTGCCGCTGCTGCTCGGGCAGCCCGCACGTCGGACACGAGCAGCGCACCACCGGATAGCGCCGCTCGTCGGCGTAGGCGATAAGATCGCGCTCCTCGACGTACGCCATCGGCCGGATGACCACGTTCTTGCCGTCGTCGCTGATGAGCCGCGGCGGCATCGAGCGCAACGAGCCGGTGAAGAACAGGTTCATCATCAGCGTCTCGGCGAGATCGTCGAGGTGATGGCCGAGCGCGATCTTGGTCGCGCCGAGTTCCGCCGCCAATCCGTAGAGCACGCCGCGTCGAAGCCGCGAGCACAACGAGCACGGGGTGGCGCCCGTCTCCTCGGGCCGGAGCACGCGCTCGACCACTTCGGCGATCTCGTGCGCGCGCACCATCCGATGTTGGACGCCGCGCGCCTCCAGATGCTTGGCGATGGCGTCGGTCTGATACCCGGGCCATCCCTGATCCACGTTTACCGCGACGAGCTCGTAGCGCACCGGCGATTTTCGCGCGAGCAACAGCAGCGCGTCGAGGAGAGCGTAGGAATCCTTGCCGCCCGAGATGCAGACCATGATGCGATCGCCCTCGGCGATGAGGTCGAAGTCGGCCACCGCCTGGCCGATCTTCTGCACGATGCGCCGCTCCAGCTTGGAGCCGAACTTGAACGCGCCGAGCTCCGTGACGCGAAGCGGCGTCGCGGGCGGCGGCAGCTCCACGTCGCGTGGCGCCGCAGTTTGTCCGAACACGGGCAACCGCATGTGAGCACTACAGTATACCAGAAAGCTAGAACAGCCGCTCGTGCTCGTAGCCGCGCTCGCGGAACACCTGCAGGAGCTGCTCGATGTGCTCGGCACCGCGCGTCTCGAGCGTAATGTCGACCGCCGTCTCCCCGAGGTCCACGCGCGAAAAAGCGCGGTTGTGGATGACCTCCTGGATGTTGGCGCGCACCGACGCGATCTCGCCGGTCAGCTTGTGTAGCCCGCCCGGGTGATCGGGGATGCGCACGCGAAAGCGCACCAGCCGTCCGTCCTTGACCAGGCCGCGCTCGATGATGCGCGAGAGCATGTTGACGTCGATGTTGCCGCCGCCGATGACCACCGCGATCTTCTTGCCGTGAAGGCCGGTGCGCCCTTGCACCAGCGCCGCCATGCCGGCCGCGCCCGCGCCTTCGGCCATCGTCTTCTCGCGCTCGAGGAGCAAGAGGATCGCGTTGGCGATCTCCTCTTCGTCGACGGTCACGATGTCGTCGACGTACTTGGCCACCACCGGCAGCGTGCGCGCGCCCGCCTTGCGCACGGCGATGCCGTCGGCGATCGTCACCGCCGCCGGCAGCGTCACCG